>DATKZJ010000151.1:0-4085 GCA_035527995.1 Spirochaetota bacterium
TATGGAAAAAACGATCCTCAGGCTCGAGAAAGAGGCGAAGACAACAATGATCGTTGCCCATGAAGGGAGGCCTCTCGGGGTCATTGCCCTTCAGGACGTGCTTAAAGCCGGCTCACGAGAGGCGGTGGAGGAGCTCGAGTCCATGGGAATAGATACGGTTATGGTCACGGGTGACAACAGGACGACAGCGGAGGCGATCGCACGCGAGGTGGGAGTGAAGAGGGTGCTCGCAGGGGTGCTCCCGGAGGGCAAGGTTGAAGAGGTACGCAAGCTCCAGTCCGCTTACGGGGTGGTGGCGATGGTGGGAGACGGCATCAACGATGCACCGGCGCTGACACAGGCTGATGTCGGGATCGCGATCGGGACAGGGACAGATATCGCGATAGAGGCGTCTGACGTTACCCTCGTCAGGGGCGAGCTCGGCGGCGTGGTGAGCGCAGTACGGCTGTCCAGGGCCATATTCAGAAAGATAAAGCAGAACCTCTTCTGGGCCTTCATGTACAACCTGCTTGCAATCCCTCTCGCGGTGCTGGGTCTTCTTCACCCGGTGATTGCTGAAGCGGCGATGGCGACGAGCTCTGTGAGTGTGGTGACAAATGCTAATTTTTTACGGTTTGCAAGGATACGGACTAATCAGAAATAGAGGGTTTGCTCAATCCTCCATATCTCCCTCTTGAGCATGTCCGCCTGCTCGTAGTTTTCAAGGAATATGGCATAAAACTTGCGCTTGTAAAGATCGATGAGCCTGTCCACCTCGGTACCTGGCCGTTCGATGATGTGGATGATATTGCGCAGGTCGAATCCCCGCATCGTCCTGTTGAGGTCTTCGTGCAGGTTCTCCAGGAGCCTGATCTTCACCCTGATGACATCACGGTTTCCCCGGATCTTTATGAGCTTCCTCACACTCTCCATGGTTTCCGATGCGAGGTTTATGAGCTGTGGGAGACTCTTCTCGGTTTCTTCGGGTTGACGCTTTTGTTTGTATGCGATGAGGTACTCCTGTATGAGGCCGTTGTGCTTCTCTATCTGCGCCTTGTAGAACTCGTTGAAATCGTCGATCTCGTCCGACAGATCGATATCCTCCCCCTTTATGAGGTCTATGTTGTTGGATTCGGCGATTACGAGGAGGTCTTCATAGCTGTCTACCAGCACAGGTGGGAAGTTCACCACGAGTGTTTCATCCTTGAGCTGCAGCGCCGATATGACGAAATTTGATGCGAGGATCTTCGCGTTTTTGAACATCTTGCTCTTCTTCTTCAGCCTCCAGTAGATGATCGCGTTTCCTGTGGGGTTGTTTATGTCTCCGTGCTCTATCTTCATACCGGAATCGTTAAATACCTCCCATTATTGATTTTAACTACTGCAAGCCCCTCTCTGTCTTGATCTCCTCATAAGCCTGCTGGATCCATGTGAACTTCCTCACTGCAAGCTCGATGAATTCGTTTCCGAGATGGGAAACCTTGTCCGGGTGGTACTTGCCGGCAAGGTTCCTGTATGCTCTCAGGATCTCGTCGTTGGAGCTCTCCTTTCTGACCCCGAGTACTCCGTAAGGATCGCCCTGATATTCCCGCGCCCCCCCATGCCCCCCAGGGCCTTCTCCCCCCTCTGCGGTCCTCCCGGATAAGAACTGGTTTTTTATCATCGTGTAGTCGTACGGCTCTATACAGAGCAGCCGCGACGCCTCTTCTATGAACGACTCCTCCATCCGGTTGAGCTCTCCATCGGAAACTGCAACCTGATAGTTGAGTCTCACCAGAAAGAGACGTTCTTCGTACGACGCCCGCCTGTTTATAGCGGCGCAGGTCTCTTCGATGTTGAGATCACGAACAAAGGACTCCTCTATGATTCGGTTTATGAAATGGAACTCGACCGGTCCGTATCCGAGCTGGTCTTTAAAGAACTCCTTTATTGTCCTCTTTTCACTCTCCGTCACCGTACCGTCTGCGCGGGCCGTCCCTGCGAGGAGGAGGGTGAGGGAGGTGATAAATAAAAGCTCGCTGTCGGAGCCTGTCGGGTATCTACCGGAGGTATCGCTACCGAAGGTAGCGGTACCTCCGGTACCGATACCTCCGGTATCGATAAGATGACCTGCCGCTGCGCCGATGATTGCGCCGATAGGTCCCCCGAAGGTGAACCCCAGGGCTGCTCCAAAGAGTTTTCCTCTATGCCGCTTCATAGCATAAATTTACTCTTTCCCCTGAAGTTTTTCAATGTTTTCATCTATGAAGCCTTTCAGTGCGTTCTTCTGATCGTCATCGATCTTCGTAAACTGTATGGCGTAATTCTGTTGCTCATCGCTCTTCCTGCACACGTTTCCTCGGAGAACGATCTCTTTGTCGTTGATAAGGATCTTGATCTGGGCGTCGGCACCCTCAGGTATGGAGGTTTTCCCCTCTCCACCTGTGATCTGCAGTAAAATCCCTCCCTCGGAGATGTTGAGGAGGTCTGTCGGGATCGAGTCATCGAAGGCAGGCACGAAACGGGCCTTCTCTATTCCGATCTTCAAGATCACTCCTAGTGCCATGAGGTCTGAGAGCGCCTCGTAGGAGAGTGAGCCTCCGTCCTTTGTGAAGACCTTGAGGTGGCCTATGACCTCATCCTTCGAGAATATAGGTACGAGGGCCTTTGACGAGCGGCCCTCTTTTTTGTCTTCCTCCACGATCATCCTAAGCTCCTCTTTCAGCTCCTCTTCAGAAACGCCCGCGCTCCGCTTCTCTTCGAGGTAGAAGGAGTAGTTTGTGATCTTTTCGGATGGGATAAACCTCGTATACGATTCCGGGAGGGTGCAGTCGGCGATATAGAGAACCTTCCCTGACTTTCTCATGACATCGGCATCACGGGTGTTGATGTTCTTGTCGCTGTAGATGATAATCTGCGACTGCGGACAGATCTTCTTCATCTCTCCGCCGACGAGCAGAAAGAGTTTCTTTATATCGACGCTTTCCCTCTGCGCCTCCCAGTAGAGCTTCGAGTACTTTACTGGCAGGTCTTTTGGTGAAGCCCTTTCCGGGCGCCTTTGGGGAAACCTCTTGTATTTCAGCTTGGCACTGACCGGTATAAGCGGCCTGATTCGCGGGTACCGACGTTTTGTCCGGCTCTTGAAGATGTCCGGATAGCTCATGGTGAGGTACGGGTGCTCATGCTTTGTGATCGGGCACTGTCCGAAGAGCTCCTCTCCTGAAAAGATAAAGCTGAGGTATATGAAATCGAGCTCCTGTTGATTGATGTTTACTGTCGAGCCCGAGATCCGTATCTTGAAGTTTTCCGCGGTGGTGTCAGACACTTTACCGACTTCGATATAGTGCGGGAAGTGAAGCTCCACCTCCCTCCCGTCGAGCCTGAGGATTCCTATGATCCTCTTTATCCTCTCGAAACTGCTGATTTCCTTTTCCTTTGCTGCTGCCACGTTGTTCCCCTTGGATCTTGTTATTATAATTATACCACCTTTTTTTTTTACTATCTAATAAAAATATTATCAAGGGTATACAGGATGCAGTCTCGGGGATAAATCCCCAAGGATAAATCCTCAAGGATAAATCCTCGGGAAAAACGTATGAATAAATTATTGTTTGTGATGAGGTTACATATTATCTTAAGCCTACAATTAGGGACTGTCGGTATTTTTCGTTTTGTATAAGTTATCAAGGCCTTTAATAAAGATTCCTCGGGAACGGGTATGAAGAAAAGAGAGAAAAAGAAGAAGAGTAAGCTGAGAGAGAACATAGAGGCAATCGTATTTGCGCTTGCCATCGCACTGTTCATAAAGGCTTTTGTAGTCGATGTGTACAAGATCCCCACAGGGAGCATGATCCCTACGATCGAGATCGGGGACTTCATAGTTGCGACGAAGTTCATCTACGGGGCGAAGATCCCTTTCACAAAGAAGAGGCTCCCTGCTGTGAGAACGCCGCACCGCGGCGATATCGTGATCTTCCTTGCACCATACTACGACCCGCCGAACATCGTGATACAGATATTTACCCCTGTCGTATATACACTCACCCTCGGTTTCGCGAACATCGACCCGCAGCCTAAATTCTACGTAAAGCGGTGCATAGGGCTGCCCGGAGACGAGGTCGAGGTCA
>DATKZJ010000152.1:0-10767 GCA_035527995.1 Spirochaetota bacterium
ACAGGAACAAATACCACTGTTTCGAGGCGTCGTATGAGTACAAGTGCAGAGCAGATTCACAACAGAATGTTCAGCCTTCTGTCCGAACAAGGAGACAAAACAAGGCTTTTTATCGATCTGGACGTGTGCGGCACCGGAGAGTGCAAGAGATGCGTCGTCGAGTGCAGCTACTTCTATCACCCGGAGAACAACGGGATCATTTCGATCGCGGAACTTGCGACCTACTACCTTGTATGCAGAAAGTGCGAGCAGCCTCACTGTGTCAACGCATGTCCGGTTGAGGCGCTCGAGCAGCAGGAGGACAAGGAAAGACTGCTGATACGGCACAACATGCGCTGCATTTCGTGCAGGTCCTGCTCCCATGCGTGCCCCTACGGGACGATATATCCCGAGAATGTTCCCTACATCGTACACAACTGCGATTTCTGTCTCGACAGGAGGGATGTCAAGGACGAGCCGCTCTGCATCACAACCTGTCCCTACGGCGCGCTGAAAATTATGGATCGCAGCTCGAAGCTTCCGGAGAATACGTTCCTCGCTGGTGAGAACCTGATAGTCCATTCCACACACTGGGAGAGAGAGAAGGCGTAATGTATATCGTATATCTCATCGTCTATGGGTTAATACTGACAGCGGTGCTGGGGCTCGTTGCAAGCTGGATCGACCGAAAGATCACCGCAAGAATACAGTACCGAAAAGGCCCCCCGTTCTTTCAGCCGTGGATCGATATCGTTAAACTGCTCGGCAAGGAGACAATCATCCCGAGTGGCGCCTCGAAAGCTGTGTTCATAATCACGCCGCTTTTAGGGTTCGGGAGCGTCGTGATGGTTTCCACGCTTCTCTGGGCGAACAACAACCTCCTCTTCAACAGCTTTCTCGGCGATATCATCGTCGTCATCTATCTCCTCGCGATCCCCTCTATTGCAATCATGATAGGAGGTTTTGCGTCAGGGAACCCGCTCGGAAGAATAGGGGCCTCCCGGGAGATGAAGCTTCTCCTCGGGTATGAACTTCCCTTTATCCTCGCTATTCTCGTGCCGATTATCAAATCCGGCTTTGCCCTGAAGCTCGCGGATATACTGAGCTTCCAGGCGCAGAACGGTGCGTTCGCACTGCAGGCTTCCGGGATTCTCGCTCTCGTAGCGGCTGTGCTCTGCATTCAGGCCAAGCTCGGGCTCGTGCCTTTCGATATAGCTGAGGCGGAAACGGAGATCATCGCAGGCCCGATGGTGGAGTATTCAGGTGCCCCTCTTGCGGTCTTCAGGCTTACAAAGAACATGCTGCTCTTCACTCTGCCGTTTTTCCTCATAATACTCTTTCTCGGGGGATTCAATTTCGACGGCATACATATACTCTACAGCGTGCTGAAGTACATAGCGATTCTTTTGATAATTACAGTCATCAGGAACACAAACCCGAGGCTACGGATCGACCAGGCGATGAGGTTCTTCTGGGGTCCGGTTACGGGTATTGCCGTAGTAGCGGTAGTATTAGCAGTGATAGGGTGGTGATATGAGTCTAAAATTAAGAGCGTTATTGAAATCGCCGTGGGTGTTCCACCTCTCCACGGGGAGCTGTAACAACTGCGACATAGAGGTTCTGGACTGCCTTACCCCGCGGTATGATATCGAGAGATTCGGAATGCTGCTCGCTCCCAGCATCAAGCATGCGGATGTCCTGCTCATCACAGGCTCCTGCAACCGTAAATCCGTTATAAGGCTCAAGAGGCTCTACGAGCAGGCACCGCAGCCCTGCCTCGTGGTTGCGATCGGAGAGTGCTCCATGTCGCGGGGAATGTTCATACACAGCTACAACTGTCCCGTGCCACTCGATAAGATAATTCCTGTTAACGCATACATCCCTGGCTGTCCGCCGAAGCCGGAGGCGATAATCATGGGAGCGGTCAAACTGATCCAGAAGGTGAAGGGAACGCTATGACAAGAGAAGACGTACTTAAAGGCCTGCAGGAGAGATTCAGGGACGATATCATCGATCTTTATGACAGGTCTCATAAGAGGGTGTATATGGAAATCATACCGGATGCTCTCCCGAGGGTGGCGATGTATATATTCAGGGACCTCGGGGCGAGGTTCAATATAGCATCCGGAACGGATACGCGTACTCATATGGAGATATTGTACCACTTTTCTCTGGAAGAGATAAACCTCATCATATCACTGAGGGTGAAGCTCGACAGAGAAAAGCCGGCTATAGCTTCGATAGCGAAGCTCATCATAGGGGCGAACTGGATAGAGAGGGAGATGTACGAGCTTCTCGGGATACAGTTCATAGGTCATCCGGACCTGAGAAGGCTGCTCCTTGCGGATGAGTGGCCGAGAGGGGTATATCCGCTCCGTACGGATTACGAGGAGTGGGACAAATCTGCTGTAAGAGACAGGGGAGTGTAATGGCAAGATCAGTAATACCCATAGGACCGTACCACCCCCTGCAGGAAGAACCGGAGTTCTTTACCCTCACCGTCGACGGGGAGACGGTGGTCGATATTGAGGTGAATCTCGGGTACAACCACAGGGGCATAGAAAAACTCTCGGAGCGTAAGACCTTCGATCAGTCGACGTTTGTCATAGAGCGTATCTGCGGGATCTGCTCCACTTCTCACCCTTTTGCTTATACGAGGGCGGTTGAGGATGTCATACCCGTCGAAGTGCCGGAACGCGCGAAATACATTCGAACAATCATTGCCGAGGGAGAGAGGATACACTCGCACCTCCTCTGGCTCGGGCTCGCCGGGCACTTTTTGGGGTACAACACCGTGTATATGTGGGTGTGGAAGCTGCGTGAAGAGATACTCGATGTGATGGAGATCCTCTCCGGAAACCGCAACAACTACGCAATGTTCAAACCGGGGGGAGTACGCAGGGATATAAAAGAGGAAGACATTCCGGTTGTCATGCGCAAGATAGATTCGATCATACCGACCATCGACCGGCTGAAGAAGGCAATCCTTGATGACCCGGTGCTCCATGTCAGGCTTAAGGGAATCGGCGTGCTGACGAAAGAAGAAGCGATCAACTACTGTGCAGTGGGCCCGACGTCAAGGGCGTCCGGAGTGGCGAGAGATGTGAGAAAGGACGCGCCGTACGGCGCGTACGACAGGGTCGAATGGGACATGATCGTTACAGAGCACGGAGACGTGTTCGACAAGGCGGTCGTGAGAATTCTCGAGACTTATGAGTCGATAAAGATCGTCAAAACCTGTCTTCAGAATCTCCCCGGTGGAGATATCGATCTTAATATCAAGGACATCCCTCCCGGGGAAGGTATCGGGGCCCATGAGGCGCCGAGGGGCGAGGTATTCCACTATGTTCGCAGCGACGGTACGAACCGTCCGGCACGGCACAAGGTTCGCGCTCCGTCATACATGAACATACCGACCTGTCAGGCGACTGTAATCGGGGAGACGATCTCAGATGCGACGATCATACTCGCCGCCGTAGATCCATGCTACTGCTGTACGGAACGGATGGCCGTGAGGGATTCGAAGGGGGCAAGACTCTACGACACAAAAGAGCTCATCAGGCTTTCACAGCAGAAAACAGAGAGAATAAAAAGGAAGATGGGTATAAAATGAAGCTACCGAAGGTAAGAGAACTCACCGAAGCGGTAAAGGCGCTTCTTACAGGGCCGTACACGTCGAAGTTCCCGAAGCAGCCGCATGTTGCTCACCCGAACTTCAGAGGTCAGCCGGTGTACGATGCCGACCGGTGTGTCGGCTGTCTCGCGTGCGAGAACGTGTGCCCGGTTGAGGCGATCGCTCACGAGGATATCACAGACCATGAGAACCCGAGGAGGGTGATGATCCACTATACGGACACATGCATCTTCTGCGGGAGCTGTGAGGCTGCGTGTATAGCCGACAACAGGGGGATCAAGCTGTCAGGCGAGTGGGACCTCGCCTTCTTCGACCGCTCGGCCGCGATGGAAACGATAGAAAAAGAGCTCGAGCTCTGTGAGATTTGCGGAGGGCCGGTCGCGTGCAAGGATCATCTGCGGTGGATATCCGAACGCATAGGAGAGCTCTCTTTCTCCAGCCCGACGCTCTACCTTTCCCGCCTGAAAGGTCTCGGGGTAATAGACGAGAATATTATCGAAGCTTCACGGGATTACGGCCGCTCTGACCGCGTGAAGATACTCTGCGCCCGCTGCAGGAGGGAGACAACACTCACCACGAAATAGAAGAGCTTCCTTGACGATGAAGAAACAAAATTCCTTAAGATCGATAATGAGAGGCAGGGTTGTCCTCTTCGGAATCGGAAGCCTCCTCAAAAGTGACGATGCAGCGGGGCCGCTGCTCGTCGAGCGCCTCAAGGGTAGGGTAACGGCGTCCTGCATAAACGCGGAGAACGCCCCGGAGAGGTTCTTTGGAGAGGCCCTCAGAGCCCACCCCGATACACTGTTAATCATAGATGCGGTACATCTCGGCGAAGAGCCGGGCAGCTACAGGCTTTTGAGGCCTGAGGAGCTCACAGGCTCCGGCATTACAACGCATGACATACCGCTTGGCGAGCTTTTGGAGCTCTTTACTAAAGAGAGCGGGGTGGATATATGGGTTCTCGGAATTCAACCTGAACGGCTGGAGATCGCCGAAGGTCTCTCGTCTAGGGTCCAAAAGACAGTTGACGAGCTGGAAAAACTCCTCATTGAAGCGGCCCCGCAGTAATCGCTTCACCGGCTTTTACTCCTAAAAAAATTTGCAGCCGACAGTTCAAAGACTTACAATTTAAGAAGAGCAAAAAGCAGATTCTCTCCGTATGAAGTTGCATACACTGTCATATTTTTACCGTTAAAAATGATGAGTATCATATGATGAGTATCATTCGATGAATAAACTCCGCATACTTATACTTGAAAACGACCCTGACGACGCCGAGCTCATTGTACAGGCGCTGAGAGATGCCAGGCTGTCATCCGTACCGAAATGTATCGACAGTAAAGCGGACTTTAAAGAGACACTGGAAGAGTTCAAGCCGTCCATAATCCTCTCCGACTACAGAATGCCTGTGTTCTACTGTCTGACTGCGCTTATGATCTTAAAGGAGCGATCTCCGAAAGTACCGTTGCTAATTATTTCAGAAGAGATATGCAGAGAGGTTACAGCAGAGGCCATAAGTACCAGTAGCTGTGAATATGCGCTCAAGGACAATCTTCTGTCTATCGGATACGCGGTCCAGAAGGTGATGGACAAGTTCGTAAAACGAAACTATCGCAGGATAGAAGGTGAAGGGTCTGCCACAGGAGAAAAGCGTTTCAAAGAGCTCTTCGGCAATTACGGCTCGGGTATAGCCTTCTATAAGGCGGTTGACGACGGAAGAGATTTTGTCCTCTCGGATTGTAACGGTGCTCTGGAGCGCATCAAGCGGTTAAACCGGGAAGACCTCATCGGGAAGGGAGTGCTCGACCTGTTTCCGGGGGTTTCGGATTCCGGACTCTTTAATGATATTCATCGTGTATGGAAGAGCGGGATCCCGTCTCACCATCCGATGAATTATTACAAGGACGATCGAATCGAGGGATGGAGGGAGATCTATCTCTATAAGGTCCCTTCCGGAGATATCGTGGCTCTATATGTGGACATCACGTCGAATCGGCTGCTGGAAGAGGAATTGCAAAAGAGTGAGGAGAGGTTCAGTCTCATCGCAGACAGCAGCTTCGACGCGATATTCATAATAGACAGAGAGGGCAGGGTGAGGTACATATCACCGGCGATTACCAGGGTGATGGGATATGATCCTGCTGACCTTATCAACAGGCCTTTTACGGATTACATGCCTGGGGAGGAGAAGAAAAAGGCCCGGGAAACGCTGAGGGCTCTGTTAGAGGGCAAGATCATTGAGGGTTTTCGTCAAACGGTTGTACGGAAGGACGGAGAATTTGTTCATGTAGAGATCAATGCGGCGCCGATTATGAAATGTACCGAAATAGTAGGGATTCAGGGGGCTTTACGCGATATTACAGAGCGTCTGAGAGCTGAAAAGCAGATAGTAACGCTTGCAAGATTCCCGTCTGAGAACCCGAACCCCGTTCTCCGCGCTTCGTACGACGGTACGGTCCTCTTTGCGAACAAGGCATCGGAAAAATTGCTCGACTTCTGGGAATGCGGGGTTGGAAAACCGCTGCCTGCCGAATGGACAAAGATCATCCGTGAGGTATATGATTCCGGAGAGAACCGGTACCTGGAGCTGGAATTCAAAGAGGAATTCTACTCCCTGTCCATCGCACCTGTCTATACCGAGGGGTATATAAACATATACGGTATGGACATCACCGAAAAGAAGCGCGCGGAAGGACGTCTTCATCTGCTCACCTCGGCGGTAGAGCAGATGGGAGAGGGGATCGCGATAATCGACCTCGATGGAAGGTTTCTCTTCGTTAACAACGCGTATGCGGGAATGCACGGCTTCAAACAGGAGGAACTGGAGGGAAAGCTCCTCACCGATATTCACAAAGGCGATCAGCTTCCAGCTATTGACGAGGCGAATCGGATTCTCAAAGAGACAGGGAGCTTCTCGGGAGAGGTATGGCGCAAACGCCGTGACGGCACGGTCTTCCCGACGATCATGCAGAACTTGCTGCTCAGAAACAGCGAGGGGAGAGAGATCGGGATTGTCAACACCATCAGCGATATTACCAGGCGCAAGAAGGAGGAGGTGGAGCTAAAGAAACTCTCCCTCGCGGTCCAGCAAAGTCCGGTGGGCATCGTGATCACCGACGCAGAGGGAAACATAGATTACGTAAACCCAAGTTTCGAGGCGGCCACCGGCTACAGCTTCGATGATCTGCTCGGTAAAAACCCGCGCATCCTCAAGTCGGGAGAGCACTCGATAGAATTCTACAAGAACCTCTGGGATACAATCTTGCAGGGAAATGAGTGGGGGGGGGAGTTTCACAATCGAAAGAAAAACGGCGATCTTTACTGGGAGAGTGCGTCCATCTCTCCGATTAAAAATGAGGACGGCCGCATCACGCACTTTCTCGGTGTCAAAGAGGACATTACCAAAAGAAAGCTCCTCGAGCAGCAGCTCATACACTCCCAGAAGATGGAAGCGATAGGAACCCTTGCGGGCGGCATTGCACACGACTTCAACAACATGCTCAGCGTAATAATCGGATACAGCGATTTCCTCCTCATGAAACTCGGGAAAGAGGATGAGCAGTACAAGATCATCGGTGAGATAAAGAAATCAGGGCAGCGGGCATCCAATGTCGCACAGCAGCTTCTGGCTTTCAGCAGGAAACAGGTGCTCAGGAAATCGCTGATAAACCTGAATTTTGTGGTAACTGATATGCAGAAGATGTTGATGCGGCTCATAGACGAGGACATCAGTCTTGAAACGGCGTTTGGAGAAAATCTGCACATGATTTACGCAGACAGGGTACAGGTGGAGCAGACCCTCATGAACCTTATCATAAACGCTCGAGATGCAATGCCCCTCGGCGGTACGGTAACCATCGCTACAGAAAACATGCTCGTAGACGAGCAGTACTGCAAAGAGTATCCGTACGCACGGCCCGGAGAGTATGCCTGTCTTTCTGTGGCTGATACCGGAATTGGGTTGGAAGAAAGCACTTCGCCTCGCGTCTTCGATCCTTTCTTCACTACCAAGGAGTTCGGTACCGGGCTCGGACTGTCGGTCGTGTACGGTATCGTGAAACAGCATGACGGATGGATCAACTTGTCCAGTGAGCCGGGAAAGGGTACAAAATTCAACATCTTCTTTCCTGCCTCTGTAACATCAGAAGGGGAGACGATCGAGGTATCTGTAAGGGTGGACAAGCTTGCCGGCAGAGGTGAGCATGTGCTTCTCGTAGAAGACGACAGAATACTGCGCGAGTTTACCGCGAATGTGCTGAGGGAAAACGGCTATACGGTAGTGGAAGCGCGAAACACCGAGGAGGCTCTGAAGCAGTTCGACAAGCAGAACGGCAAATTTGATCTTATATTCAGCGATGTCGTTCTGCCGGACCGCTCCGGAGTAGATCTCGCAGAGATCCTAACCAACCGCCATAAAAATCTTAAAGTGCTGCTTGCGAGCGGTTACCTGGACAGGAGGTCGAAGTGGGAGGTAATTAAACAGCGAGGCTACCATTTCATCCAGAAACCATATTCTCTCCAGAAGCTGCTCAAAGGTATTCAGGATGCGCTACAGAAGGTAGAGTAAGGGACTAACCCCCATTTCTCACACAGGAATGGGGGCTTTGTGGTTTTCTCAACAATAAACTTTTTTTTGCATGTCATTATCACATACTACCGGATCATCATTCAACCCTGATGTTATGCGGCTGTTGAGAAAACCGCACTAAAAAGAGCATACCCTTCACGCAGGGTTTCGAGGTAAATACGGGAAATAGAGCGTAATATGCCAGAATAATTAATCGACTTCTAACCGCTAATCCCTCTTGCAATAAATACTAAAAACTGATATCATACCGAGTAAATCTCTTTAAAAGGAGGAAACATGAAGAGACAGCTACGCTTTTTATGTGTTGTTACATTGGTTTTTGTTATAATGCTTCCGATGTCGCTTCTCTTTGCAGGGAAGGCGGAAGCGCCGCCCGAGGAGAAACCCGCGCCTGCAGAGAAGGCTCCAGAGCCGGAAAAGGCAAAGCCCAAACCCGAGCAGGTCCTGGTATTCGGGAGCTCAGGGGATGCGGTACGGCTCGACCCGGCCGATGTCACGGACGGTGAGTCGATCCAGCGGATGGACAACATCTTCGAGGGGCTCGTAGAGTACAAGACCGGATCTACCGAGATCAAGCCCGCCCTTGCTACCTCCTGGGAGATGTCGGCGGACGGGACCGAGATCGTGTTCAACCTCAGGCGGGGCGTGAAGTTTCATGACGGCACGGACTTCAATGCGGACGCCGTCGTCTTCTCCTTTGCGAGGCAGTACGATCCGGACCACCCGTTCAACCAGTACGGCGAATGGGCGTACTGGGGCTACATGTTCTACGACGTGGACCGAATGGAGAAGATAAACGACTATACCGTGAAGCTCGTTCTAAAGCGTCCGAACGCGTCGATCATGACCTCTCTTGCCATGTTCACGACAAACATCGTTTCGCCTGCGAACGCCGAAAAGTGGGGGGAGGACATGTTCAAGCACCCCGCCGGAACAGGCCCCTTCAAGTTCGTGGAGTGGGTGAAGGACGACCACATCACACTCGTTGCAAACGACAACTACTGGAGGGAGCGCCCTAAACTCGACAAGGTCATCTTCAAGGTCATACCCGACCCCTCAGCAAGGCTGCTCTCTCTCGAAGTTGGGGAGGTGCAGGGAATAGAGTATCCCAACCCCGCCGATTTCGACCGGATAAGGGGAAATTCCGACCTCAAGCTGATGTCTGAGCCGGGGATGAACGTCGGCTACATGGCGATGAACACCGGCTACGGCTACAAGGACGCAAACAAGAACGGGAAGCGCGACGCGAACGAGAAGCTCGAGAAGACGCCGGGCTATTATGAACCTCTCACAAATAAGAAGGTCCGGCAGGCCATACAATATGCGATCGACAAGCGGGCGATAGTGGACCATATCTACAAGGGGACCGCATCGGTGGCAAAGAACGGAATGCCTCCCTTCATGCTCGGCTTCAACGACGACATCAAGGACTATCCTTACGACCCGGAGATGTCGAAGAAGCTTTTGCGTGAGGCGGGCTACTCGGACGGATTCGAGGTCACGCTCCACGTCATGCCCGTGTCGAGGCCCTACATGTTCGATCCGCCGGCTATCGGAGAGGCGATACAGAGCTATCTCGACGCGGTGGGCATCACGGTGAACTTCTATCAGGTGGACTGGGGGACATACCTCCAGGAGACGGAAGCGGGAATGCACCAGATGTGCCTGCTCGGATGGACCGGCGACAACGGTGACCCGGACAACTTCATGAACGTGCTGTACGGTCCCAATTCCGCCAATATAGGTGCGTCAGGGAACTATGCATTCTACAGCGATCCCGAGGCACAGAAGCAACTGGACGCTGCGCTCTTGAGCTACGATATAAATGTACGGGCGACGCACTATAAAAAGGCTCAGGAGATGATCCACGAGTTTTCAGGGTGGGTCTACATCGCGCACTCAAACCAGTCAATCGTTTTCAGAAACAACGTGCGCGGCTACACACTGCACCCCACCTCGAGGAAGTTCTTCTACCCCGTATGGATAGAGTAGGGGAGAGAAGCCGGTACGATGATGAAAGGAGGGGCGGATATGTTCACCCCTCCTTTTTATGTATGGTTCCTGGTGATACACGGGTCACAGCCTACTGTTCTCACAGGGTCTTCTCATAAAATGGTTAACAGCGAGGCTGAATCCTATATGAGTGCACTGTGAGAAAAGCGCTAAAACGACCGTTTCTGACTGTTTACAACGATTCGTAAGAATAGCGTACGGTTCAAACGGGTACGGGGTAACCAAACTGTGACGATTGCTGAAGAACATATTAACTTTTTCTCTTTTATTGAGTACAATGACATACACAATTTTTCCGTGAAGAGAAATACAAATGAAGTGGTACATTGCAAAACGGCTGCTCCAGCTCATACCGGTGCTGGTCGGCGTTGCCGTCATCTCCTTTTCGCTCATACACCTGGCGCCGGGCGATCCGGCACGAACCATAGCGGGAGAACATGCATCGGAGCAGACGATAGAAACGCTGAGGGTGAAGTATGGACTCGACAAGCCTATACACATCCAGTTCTGGATGTGGTTCAAGCAGGTAGTGAAAGGAGACTTCGGCCGCTCG
>DATKZJ010000153.1:0-8379 GCA_035527995.1 Spirochaetota bacterium
CGTTCCACGTTTTCGAGCCCTTTTATCTCGTCGGATATGAGCCTCTCATTCATCTCGACATGCACTTCGAGCTCATCGAGCGCACCGACCCTGTCTATGACGATCTGATAATGCGGCTCGATACCTTCGATATTAACGAGCACCTCTTCGATCTGCGACGGGAACACGTTCACTCCCCGTATGATGAGCATGTCATCGGTCCTTCCCATTATCCTTTCCATTCTGACGGATGTCCTGCCGCATTCGCACTTTCCGGGAATCAGTTTCGTAATATCTCTCGTTCGATATCTTAAAAGCGGTGTTGCCTCGCGTGTGAGACTAGTAATTACAAGCTCTCCCACCTCCCCGGGGGGTAGGACTTGTGTAGTCTCCGGGTCGATGATTTCGGGGTAGAAGTGATCGTCGCAGATGTGTATTCCGCACTTGTGGCTGCACTCGTTTCCCACTCCGGGTCCTATGATCTCCGTGAGACCGTATATATCGAGAGCAAGCAGTGACAATCTGCGCTCGATCTCCTTCCTCATGTTGTTCGACCATGGCTCCGCGCCGAAATTGCCGGCTTTCAGCGTGAGCTTTTCGAAATCCAGCCCCATCTGCTCACCCACTTCTGCGAGGTAGAGTGAATAGCTCGGTGTGCAGGTCAGAATAGTTGACTTGAAGTCCTGAAGTATCATGATCTGACGCTTCGTGTTGCCCCCTGATATAGGCACCACTGCCGCCCCTATGCGCCGTGCGCCGTAGTGAACGCCCAGGCCCCCTGTAAAGAGCCCGTACCCGTACGCGTTCTGCACCACGTCATGCTCGGTGGTGCCGCTGGCACTGAGGCAGCGCGCCATTACCTCGCTCCAAACCTCTATGTCTCCCTGTGTGTAGCCCCCGATGACGGGTTTTCCCGTCGTTCCCGACGATGTGTGAACCTCTGTCACTTTCTCCATCGGAACCGCAAACATACCAAAGGGATAGTTCTCCCTCAGGTCATTTTTTGTAGTAAAGGGAAGCTTTTCGATATCGGAGATCGATAGAATCCTGCCCGGATTCATGCCGGTCTTGTCCATTCGATCCCTGTAGAAGGGAATGGAGTCGTATAAACGCCGTGCAAGCCTGTTCAGGAGATCTCCCTGAAGCTGAACCTTCTTCCCGTCCGGCAGAGTCTCTCTCTCCTCGTTCCAGATCATGCAAATCCCCACTATTTGATTTTTCCCTACTGTATCACGGAGACCACAGAATGCAAGCTCTATTTACACTGACTTTAACGCGGTGTGTCTATCTTCTCACTCAGGAGCTCGTTTACGAGCTGCGGGCTCGCCCGCCCTTTTGTCTTTCTCATTACCTGCCCGACGAGGAACCCGAACGCCTTCTTTTTTCCTGCCCTGTAATCCTCTACGACGGCTTCATGCTCTTTCAGTACTTTCTCTACAACAGTGACGATCTCTTCTCTGTCGGTAAGCTGCTTCATACCCTTTTTCTCCACGACCTCCCGTGCCGTTTCTCCGGTCTTTACCATCTCGTCGAAAACCGCCTTTGCGATCTTCCCGGATATCACCCCTTCATCCACCAGCTCGAAGAGCTCTCTCAGCTTCCGCGGGGTCACGATGAATCCGTCGATATCGGTCTTCATCTCATTGAGGACCCTCATGAGCTCAGTATGGATCCAGTTTGCGATCTTCTTCGGGTTCGGGTAACCTTCTGCAGCCTCCTCGAAGTAGGCCGCGATCCTGTGGGATGAGCAGAGGACGTCGATATCGTAGTCTGTGAGGTTGTACTCCCTCTTCAGCCTCTTTCTCTTTCTGTCCGGGAGTTCGGGGAGCGCTTCACGGATCTTTTCGACCTCCTCTTTTTTCAGCACCACTGGAACGAGATCAGGGTCGGGGAAGTACCGGTAATCATGCGCCTCCTCTTTCATTCTCATCTGGACAGTTGCGTTCTTGCTGGCATTGAAGAGCCTCGTCTGCTGGGTGAGTCTTTTGCCGGATCCCAGTATTTTGGTCTGGCGCTTTATCTCGAACTCGAGGGCGCGCTTGACATTTGCAAAAGAGTTCAGGTTCTTGATCTCCTGCTTTACACCGAGCTCTTTCTCCCCCCGTTTTCTCAGAGAGATATTGACATCGACTCGGAGCTGTCCCTTTTCCATGCTGCACTCGGAGACCCCTGTGTACTGCATGATCTCTTTTATGGCTGCAAGGAACCTGTATGCCTCTTCAGGAGTCCTGATATCCGGCTCTGTAACGATTTCCAGAAGCGGTGTACCGCAGCGGTTGAAGTCCACAAAGCTCGGACCGTTCGGGTCCTCGTCGTGGATAAGCTTCCCCGCATCTTCCTCGAGATGCGCCCTCGTAATACCGATGCGCTTGCACTCGCCGCCCTTGGCTCCCACCATCACGTACCCTCCGCAATTGAGAGGAAACTCGTACTGAGAGATCTGGTATGCTTTCGGAAGATCGGGGTAGAAGTAATTTTTTCTGGCAAATACCGAGAACTCCGCGACTTCACAGTAAAGCGCGAGACCGGCCATGACGCCCTTGCGGAGAACCTCGCTGTTAAAAACGGGCAAGGCGCCCGGGAGACCGAGACAGACGGGGCACGTATGGGAGTTGGGAAGGTCACCGAACGAGGTGCTGCAGCTGCAGAAAGTTTTCGTTTTCGTGTTGAGCTGGACGTGGATCTCGAGCCCGATTACAGCCTCATAGTTCATTGTACCGCCTCCTCGATCACGCGGGAAGCGCTGAATATGTTCCCCTCATTAAACTGGTCTGCGATGATCTGGATACCGACCGGCAGACCGGCTTCCGTCCTACCGCAGGGCACGGACGCTGCGGGCAGTCCCGCGAGGTTTACCGGTACGGTATAAACGTCCGAAAGGTACATCTGAAGCGGGTTGTCGATGAGCTTTCCAATGTCCCACGCGGGTATCGGGGATACCGGCGTGACGATGATATCCACCTCCTCGAATGCACGCTTGAAATCCTCGCGTATCAGAGTACGGGCCTTCTGAGCCCTGAGGTAGTACGCATCGTAATATCCAGATGACAGGGCGAACGTCCCGAGGAGTATCCGCCGCTTTACCTCTTTCCCGAAACCCCGGCTTCGGTTCTCCCTGTACAGGACCGCCAGGTCGGCAGTGTCTACGGACCGCGTGCCGTACCGCATTCCGTCGAATCTCGCCAGGTTCGAGGACGCCTCAGCCGTTGCTATGATATAGTAGCTCGCGATTGCGTACTTCGTGTACCTCAGGCTGATCCGTTTCACGGTGGCCTTCGCCTCTTCAAGGATTGAAACACCCTTTTCGACGATCGCCCTTACCTCGTCATCGAGTCCTTCCCCGAAATATTCATCCGGAATCCCGACCTTGAGGCCGCCGATTCCCCTGCCCACAGAATCGGAAAAACAGGGAACACTCTCTTTCGCAGAGGTCGAATCCTTCGGGTCATACCCAGAGACCGCTTCGAGCAGCAGGGCGCCGTCCATAACGCTCTTCGTTATAGGCCCGATCTGATCGAAAGAGGAAGCGTACGCCACGAGTCCGTACCTGGAGACCCTTCCGTAGGTCGGTTTGATACCGAATGTTCCGCACATCGATGCGGGCTGACGTATCGACCCCCCGGTATCGGTACCGAGCGCCGCTACGGCAAGATGAGCTGCAACTGCAGATGCAGCCCCCCCGCTCGAACCGCCCGGGATCTTTTTTCTATTGTGGGGGTTTTTTACCGCCCCGTAGAAAGATGTCTCATTTGACGAGCCCATCGCAAACTCATCCATGTTGGTCTTTCCGGCCGGCACGCCCCCGTTCATCCTCATGTTAACAACTGCAGCGGCGTCATACGGAGCCGTATAATCCTTCAGTATTCGGGACCCGCATGTGGTCTTCGTACCGTATACATTTATGAGGTCCTTCACCGCGACAGGAACTCCCTTAAGAAGGCCCTTCTGCCTATCGCCTGTACCTTCCCTGTCCTTTCCTATCCGCTCCATATCGAAGCTTATGTACGCATTGAGGGGCTCATCGGACTTTTCGTCCCTGTCGACCGCACTTTTTATGTCCCGCACGATATCCGCTGTAACGATATCCCTTTTTTCAAGCTTCTCTCTCAGCTCAAAAAGTGTGAGTTCGTTCAGGCCCATCGACTCCTCCTACACCACTCTCGGAACTACGAAGTGGCCTTTCTCCCAACGGGGCGCGATCTTCTTTACAGTCTCAACGCTGAAACTCTCCCCTACCTCGTCCTCTCTCGTAACATTGCTGCAACCCAGGGTGTGGGCGGTCGGCTCGATGTTTTCCAGGTCAAGCTCGCCCAGTATATCCATGTAATCGAGGATCGCTTTCATCTGCTCTTTCATCTCCGCCTCCTCCTCGGGAGAGAGAAAGAGATGGGAGAGTTCGGCGACCCACCGTATCGTCGGTTTATCAATCTCCATCGTCGTTATCCTTTCTGATCGGAGTGTATTGAAGCATGAACTTCATGACCTGCCCGTCATCGAACCGTATCACCGCAATGCCTTTTGAAACCTCGAGTACTCTCCCCTTTCCGAAGTGTTCGTGGACAATGCGGGTGTTTTCCTCCAGGTCGTCTACAGGGACGCGCGTTCGGGGCACAGCACTTTTAGGAGCGGTCCGTTTCTTTTCGATACCCCTATCATAATATGAAACCTTTGGTGAATCAAAGCCCTTTTCTTCACGGCACACGAGGAGCTCTCCGGGAACTTCCGTCATGAAGTTTGACACGCCTCTCTCTATGCTCCTCCCGTAGAGTCTCCGGATCCGCGCTGCGGTGAAATAGAGCCTTTCCATTGCACGGGTCATTCCCACGTAACACAGCCTGCGTTCCTCCTGCAGGTCTTCGGGCCGCTCCCCCGACAGAAAGTGCGGGAACACCCCTTCCTCCATACCGGCTATGAATACAACCGGAAACTCGAGACCCTTCGCATTGTGGAGCGTAATGAGGAACACACGGTTATTCGCTCCGTTACCGGCGGTCCCCTCTTCTCCCGAACCCTGGTTCAGGCTTACCTCTTCGATGAACTCAGAGATCGGTGATGACGGATTTCTTCTGGAAAACTCCTCGACCGCGTTGTAGAGCTCGTCCAGGTTGTGCAGCTTATCCTCCTTTCTCTGCTCCTCGAGCCATTCGGGGTACCCCGTTTCTTCGTATATCTTTGTAAGAAGGTCTGACGACGTGCCCGTGTCCAGTTGGCCTTCCAAATCCTTCATAAAAGCGATAAACTCCTTCACCTTTCGGCCGCGTGACGCGAAGATATCATCTTCTTCAGCGGCACGGTAGAAAGGCAGACCCAGAGCAATCGTGCTGTCCACCATCCTGTCAACAGTACGCTGACCTATTCCGCGTGGGGGTTTCGCTATCACCCTCCTGAGCGAGACTTCGTCCATGGGGTTCAGAAGAAGCCTGATATATGAGAGGATGTCCTTGACCTCCTCCCTCTCGTAGAACCGTAAGCCCCCTACTATCGTGTAGGGGATCTTTGCCTGAGTAAAGGTGGATTCGAACACCCTCGATTGAGCGTTCATCCTGTAGAATACAGCAAAGTCACTGAATCTGTACCCCTCACCCAGTATGAGGCTCTGTATCTCGTACGCGATGTACAACGCTTCATTCCGATCGGATGATGCTCGGTAAAAGGAGAGCTTCTCCCCCCTTCCCTTCTTCGTGTACAGGGTCTTTCCGAGTCTCCCGGGGTTCCTGTTTATCACCGAAGAGGATGCAGTCAGTATATTCTGAAAGGAGCGATAGTTCTCCTCCAGCTTGATGATCTTTGCCCCTTTGTAATCCTTCCTGAAGTTCAGCACGTTCTCGACCCTAGCCCCACGGAAGCCGTATATGGACTGGTCATCGTCCCCCACCACACACACGTTTCCCTCCGGTTGAGCGAGCAGCTTCACGAGCGTATACTGGGAGTGGTTTGTGTCCTGGAATTCATCTACGAGTATGTAGCTGAACCGCCGCTTCAGGGCAGAGAGAGCCTCCGGGCTCCTCTTCAGGCCTCTCACCACCACGAAGAGGAGGTCCCCGAAATCGAAGAGGTTCTCCCTCTTCAGCATATCCTCATAACGCCTGTATATGTCATAGAAGAGGGGGTCTGTCGAGAACTCGCTTTCACCCGCCTGTTGGGCGTCAAGAAGACTATCCTTTGCGCGCGAAATGAGGGCCACATATTTTTCCGGCTTGTGGCTTTCGGTGTCCTGTTTAAGTTTTTTCAGGATCTGCCTTACAACCGATACCTGGTCCCGCCCGTCGATTATGGAGAAACCTGCGTCCACCCCGAACATTCTCCCGTAGACCCTCAGAAGCTTTGCAGCGGTCGAATGGAAAGTCCTGATCCACACATCTGTATCCGCACCGAGAAGATCGTTTACTCTCTGCCGCATCTCGTTGCTTGCCTTGTTTGTAAAGGTCACCGCCAGTATCGATCCTGGATCGAACCCGCATTCGTTGATGAGGTAGGCGATCTTATAGGTAATGACCCTCGTCTTGCCGCTTCCCGCTCCCGCAAGCACGAGAAGCGGAGAATCGTAGTATTGTACCGCTTCGAGCTGAGAAGGGTTCAAATCGTTCTCATATGCAATGTCACTTTTCATAAGCTCAACTTTTCCGATTTTTGATGAAGATAGTATAAACTGAAGGTATTATCAAGGCTCTTCGCCCCAGAACCGGGGTCTTTGTCCCAGCTTCGTATTTTTGGTACCCGGGACGGAGTCAGGTGCTGTTATTTTATGATCTTAGAAATACCAGCCATACTGCCTGAAGGATTCCGTTTGCGATCACACCGCTGACGATGTCATCGGCCATAATTCCAATCCCCCCGGGCAGCTTCTGGAGGCCCCTTATGGGAGGGGGCTTGACGATATCAAGGAGCCTGAAGAGAACGAACCCTGCGCCGAGGAGGACGACCCCCCTGATGTCGCAATCAAACCTGAAGGTGATGAAGGTTACGAGCATCCCGCTGATCTCGTCGATCACTATTCTGGGATCGTCTTTGCGCATGAAGATCTTCTTCTCCGCGTATCCTGAGACGGCGAAACCCAGGACGGTACAGAGACCGGCGAGCACACTGTAGAAAAGCGGAGTCCGGGTTGAAAGCAGCACCCACCCGATACAACCGAGTAGCGATCCGAACGTTCCGCTCGCAACCGGGATATATCCAGTGAAAGCACCGGTTGCAATGAACTTTATCAGTACATTCATCATCCTTTCCTGGTGTACGAAGTGCCGGATTAATCCGGGCTTCCCGGCCTGAAAAAACCGTAGCCGCCCTGCTGTTCACCCCGATCAAGTCAGCTTTTCTTTCGGGTGAGGAAGGCCCAGTTCTTTCCTATGTACTGGGCCATAGACACCAGTGCAAGCAGGGCTGATACTGCAGTGAGGACAGGAGGAATGCAGTAGAGAAAGAGCCCGGCAGTAGCACCGAACAGTTCTACCCATACATCCGGCCCCCTTTGCAACATCAGGCTCATCTCTTTTGCGATCAATATCCTCTTCAGGAGGAGCAGCACCAGTATTACGATGATGGTTGACATCTGTACGGCCGTTTTTACCTTGCCGGAGACCTCGGTCGTGATCGGCCGGTTTTTCCTTATGGCCGCTACTCTCATGCGGGTGACGAACAGTTCCCTTGAGAGTATTATAGCGATGAGCCATAGAGGCACGAGAAGGTCGGGAAGGAGCGCGAAAGATATGAATGCTCCGCCGACGATGAGCTTGTCTGCAAGCGGGTCCAAAAATTCACCGAACTTAGATTGCCTGTTATGCTTCCGTGCAAAATAGCCATCGAAGTAGTCGGATAGAGCTGCCAGGCCGAAGAGTATGAGCGCGGTTGCCTTCGAGAAAACACTCATCCCGAAAACCGCGCAGATGAAGAAGGGAACGATAACCACCCTCAAGGTTGTAAGCAGGTTTGCGATATGTATGATATTTGACATTTAGATTGCAAAACTCAAGAGCGTTTTAGCCTTGTCTATCTCTTCATTGAGGCTTTCCAGAAGCTTCATGATGTCATCTTCGAACACCGGGAGCCTCTTGAAGTGATCGGATGAGAGGGTCGGCCTGTACCCCTTCCCGTCACCGCTGCACCCGTACCCCTTCAGTCTTACACCGATATCAGCGATACGAACGATGTCAATAAAGAGTTCCGACGACACCGAGAGCCCCATTCTGGCTTCAACCTCCTGGTGATGATGTTTTATCGAAGCGACGACATGGAGAGGAAGCTTCCACGCCCTCGAAATCCATTGCCCTATCATCGCATGGTCGACATCGAACAGCGTGTGCTCCGCTTCGTAAAAGGAGATGTTATTCTTTTCCGCAGTATCGAGCACCTCGTTGAACTCTTCATGGAGGTATCCGTCCATGAAGACCTTGCCGAGGTCGT
>DATKZJ010000154.1:0-3782 GCA_035527995.1 Spirochaetota bacterium
TGTTCCTGCCCTTCTTCTTCACGCGGTACATCGCGATATCGGCCATCTTTGTGAGGGCGTCGATCGTCTCGACATCATCAGGGTAGATCGCGATGCCTATACTCATTGTGATGTTGATGGTGGATTTCGCTATTGTAAAAGGCTTTTGGAAAATCTGAAGGATCTTCGTTGCTACGAACGCCCCCTCGCTCTCGTTGTGTATCTCCGGTATAAGAAGCAGGAACTCGTCTCCGCCTATGCGTGCAACGGTGTCGCTTTTTCTGAGCGCCTGTGACAGTCTCATGCCGGCCTCGATGAGCACCTCGTCGCCGGCATCGTGGCCGTATGTGTCGTTTATCTGCTTGAAGTGGTCGAGATCGACCATCATGAGCGCGACCTTGAAATTTTTCCGCTGCGCCAGGGCCATTGCGAGATTGAAACGGTCGTTAAAGAGCTCGCGGTTTGGGAGGTTGGTAAGGGGGTCGTGGAGGGCGCGGTGGAGGCTGTTCTCCTCCATTCGTTTCCGCTCTGTGATGTTTCGAACAACAGCGGTGATTCCGCCGAGATTCCCCTTCTCATCCTTGAACGGCGAGACCTTCGCGTTGTACCACTCGGGGGTCGATTTGAAGGAGAGCATGTAGTCGAACTCCTGAGAGTTCTTTGTCGCTTCAACCCTGTCTAGGGCACCCTGTATCTGCAGCGCCACGTCCTCCGGGAGGACCTCTTTGAAATGTTTTCCTATGAGATGTTCAGGTTTCGTGGCCCTGTCAAACCCGCACCCTTCCCCAAAGAAGTACTTGAAGACTCCTGTTCGGTCTATGAAGAAAACGGTGTCGTCGATCGAGGTGAGCACCGCGCCGAGACCGGAGTCCTGTTTCAGTGCAGCCAGCTTCTGACGGAGTACGTTGATTTCTTCGAGGAGCTGAACTTTGGTCTTGCGTTCGTCCCTCATGAAGTGTATTCCCTCCTCTAACTACACGAATAAGGCGTGGTTTCGATGACAGTTGAATGTAATTCTCTGAAGGTAAAACTCAAGTAGCTAAAAATTTTGTATAAATGTTATTGTAGTGCTTCAACAAAATATGTCAATACCTAAATAAAAGGAATGGTAGTTTTTTGTTCCAGGTTCTTCCACGCGAAGGGTATCGCTGCGAAGGGATTCGTCGCGAACAAGTTCGTCGCGAACAAGTTCGCGGGGAGTATGAATCATGCCGTCCTTTGAAAGCGAGTCCGGCAACCGGCTCACTATACAGCCAGGAGGGGCATGAGCCTTAAAAGACGGATCATTATTCATATACCTGCCTTGGCCGGATACAGATTCTGATGATGATAAAGGTTACGGCACGGGATCAAAAGAATATCGGGCCGCTTTAGATGCTGTCCGGCAGAACTATAGCTTCCGACAAAGGGTCGAAAAATCGCTGCCATATCTATTACAACAACGTGAATCTTTATGCGTTCCGCATAAACAGGTCAGACAACGAGTACCGCGGCTCCGTTGATCCTCCCTTGTCGGAGCGCATCGAGGGCCTCGTTCGCGTCGTTCAGTGAAAATACTGTGGTCTCGGTGTGCACCGGTACTTCAGGGGCCACCTTGAAGAACTCATCGCCGTCCTTTCTCGTGAGGTTTGCCACGGACCTCAGGACCTTCTCACGCCACAGAATATTGTAAGGGAAGGAAGGGATGTTGCTCATGTGTATACCCGCGCACACTACAGTGCCTCCCGGCCTCACGGCCCTGAGGGCGTGCGGGACGAGCTCACCGACTGGAGCGAAGATGATTGCGGCGTCAAGGGGTTCGGGCGGCTGGGAGAGCGAATCTCCTGCCCATACGGCACCAAGTCCGCGGGCAAAATCCACGCTCCTCTTGTCGCCGGATCTCGTAAACGCGTATACCTCACGCCCCTGATAGCGTGCCACCTGGATCAGTATATGGGCGGCCGCCCCGAAGCCGTACATGCCGATTCGGGAGGCATCACCCGGCATCCTCAGCGACCGGTATCCTATGAGACCCGCGCACAAAAGGGGAGCCGCCTGGACATCGGGATACAGCTTGGGAATCTCAAAGCAGTAACTCTCGTATGCGGCAGTATACTCGGCATACCCGCCGTCTATCGTGTATCCGGTGAAGAGGGCGTTTTCACAGAGGTTTTCCATCCCCTTTTTGCAAAAGGTGCACCTCCCGCATGTGTGCCCGAGCCACGGTACACCGACCTTCTGCCCCTTTTTAATGCTTTGCACTTCTTCACCCACAGCCTCGACGATTCCGACAATCTCGTGGCCTGGAATGAGCGGCAGCTTAGGGTAGGGGAGGTCTCCGTCGACAACGTGGAGGTCGGTGCGACAGACCGCGCACGCCTTTACCCGTACGAGGACCTGGTTTTTACCTATCGAAGGCTTCGGTATATCCTCTGTGCGCAGCCTCTCTCCCGCCCGGCGGAGTACCATCGCCTTCATCGTCCTTCTCCCCGTTACAGTCTCAAAGAAACGATAGCGGAAGCACAGGAAAATGTCAAGCTGCTCGATCATGTTAATTCAGGTTTCTCATAAAACAGATAAAAGCGGACTTAAATGATTCCCCGGTAAAAATTTATATAAATGTACGGCGGGAAACGGTTGTCAGCGTAACTTCCCTGCTTTTTACAGTGGTTTGTAAGAAACGGGTGTTAACCACCATTCCCTGTTTTTTAAGGAGATTTGTGGGTGACTGTGGTAAATGCGGTTTTCTCATAAGCTGGATAACAGTGGACATAAATGATGCCCAGGTAGAATTTTATATTAATGTACGGCGAGAAAAACGCGAAAGCACCCGTTCCACACTTTTTACAGTTGCTTGTGGGATATGGGCGTCCACCACCATCCCTTATTTTTGAAGGTGATATATGGCGATGGTGGTAATGAGTTGCAACAGCACAGTCCGTGCCATATAATGGTAGTGCTTTTTTGTTTTCATTTCATTGTAGAGAGGTGTGTCCAGTGGCCGGATCGTTTCGGACCTTCATCGTCAGGATCATACTGGAGGATGCAATAGCGTTCGAGGAGCATTCGTACAGGTTTTACGAGTCTGCGCTCGAAAAGGCGGTGAGCGGAGAGTCCAGGGATATCATCGGACAGCTTATGCGGGATGAGTTCAGGCACCGTATAAAGCTTGAGGAGGTAAGAAAGAAGGGCGATCTCGGAAGGCTCGATGTGCCTGAAGGGAAGGACTCCTCCTATATCGAGGCGGTTTCCTGTTCCTGGCCGGAGATACCGGCTCATGCAGGGACAGAAGAGATACTCGAGATGGCACTGGAGCGTGAGCAGTGTTCGTACAATTTTTATGCCTCGATGGAGAAACATACAAGGCTGAAGCCCGCCAGGGGGACGTTTTCCGTACTCAAGGGGGAGGAGGAGCGGCATGTGCATCTCATACGTGACAGGATGGAGAAGGGGACGTGAAGCGGAAAAGTGAAAAAATAGCACCCTGTTTCGGGGATGCGTTCGATGCAGCGAAACCCTATGTCATCATGGACGGGGGACTCCGTGTGATCGACAAGGACCGTATCGTTGGAACCGTCGGCAAGTGCGGACAGCTTGACCTGAATTTCAGGTACTTCGGTCGGCGGGACCGTGCCGAAAGAAGCCGAAGGGAAAGGATACTGGAGGGAATGGAGGAATACGAGACATTCCCTCCGATCAGCGTGTACCTTTATGAGGGAAGCTACTATGTGGAGGACGGACACAGGAGGGTTGCGGCGTGTAAAGCTCTCGGTATACAGTATATTGATGCAAGGGTAAAAGAATATGTCTACAAGGGCGATGAG
>DATKZJ010000155.1:0-4285 GCA_035527995.1 Spirochaetota bacterium
GAGTGGTAGGATTGACAGTTACAGAGCTTTATCTGTTGACTTAAAACTGCCACTTTGTTATTTCATAAGGGAGGGAATTGTATGAGTTTGTAAGTGGCAACTTATTTCCGGAATCACTGGCAACTTTCACCGGAATATGCATTCTTGTCAACTTCAAAAAAATAGCTAATTTTATTATTACCACGTTCCCGATAATAGGAAAAGGAGCTCCATTCTTTTTTACGTGAAGGTGAAAGGTGTGATTAGAACTGCAGCAGCCGTCGTGCTGTCAATCTGTGTACTGTGCGGCAGCGCGAGAGCCGATGGGTTTCCGGAGAAATTTAAGGGGGGGAGTTTGACTCTGGTCTCTTGGATGAAGATCGGCTTTTCACGTATTAGAGAGCGTTTTTTATTCGGTCTTTTGCTTAACAGGAGCTCAAAAAGCTTTCTCATGCTCTGTGACCTCGCAGAGGCATATATCGCTGAAACGGAAAATCTTGTTTACGGGGAGTTTGTAAAGGACAGCAGTCTGCGAAAGGACTCTGAATCGCGGGATTTTGGTGAGTACCAAAACTTCGAGGTTCTGGATATTGAGCGCACCGAGACGAAGACGACTTCGGTGAAAGAGGGGCTCTACATCGATAAAGGAAGGGCGTTACATCTCGTATACGATGACATAAAAGAGGACGGAGCGCTTGATTTTACACTCGACACCTCCGGATTCAGGGAGTATGCAGATAGTTTTATGCGCCTCACGGCTGTTCGGCCGGTGGTTGCTAGGAAAACGTCCCGGCGCCAGCCGGTCACTCTGTTACTGTACGATAGACTGACTTCGATGTCTTCATCTCTCACCGGCGGAGAGGTACCTGAAACTGCAGCGTTCCGGAAATCGAAGGGGGCTGGACTGGCAGTGAGGTTTGGACCGCATAACCTTGTGCTTACCAGACCGGTCGATCTGGGAACCGCCGATCTGGTATTTATAGGTTTGTTTCCCTACAGAATCGGGAGAGAAACGGTCTATACATTTGGATTGATCGCTATTGTGATACTCACTATATTATTGCTATGGCTCACGGTAGCTTATACAACCGGTTGGCTGAAGCTGCGGGAGGTGCCTGCTATGGGAGACAATAAAAAAACCCCGGACATCATCGATGAAATAGATCAGGAACTATCTGGCGAGAGAGGGAAGAAAGAACCCGAGACCGTGCGAACGCCTGCGGGCGAAAAAAGCGGGGAAGAGCCTGCTAAAAAACTGGAAGAGGACGGCATCTTTATCGAGAAGTAGGCGGATATTCAAAAAATACGAAGAGCATGGTTTTTTACTGAAACGGAAGTGACTTGAAAAAAGTAATTATCAGCATATCAGCGGCCCTCGTGGTCTTGACGATCCTGTATATCGTGGTGGAGAAGAGCGGTTTGTTCTTTAAAATCCGCGAATCTTCGAAACCGCAGGTCCGAGATTTCGTTGGAGAGACCGTTGAGGCAGGGTATAGACAGACGACCGGTCTAGTCGCACTGGGGCTGAAGCGGAAGATAGAGATAGAAGACAAAAAGCTCGATTATCTGCTTCAGAAAATCGGCGAGAAAGACCTCCTTTCCAAAGATATACCAGCCTTCAAAGATTATCTGGCCGAATCCCCCTACTGTGAAAAAATAATCGTCGTAAATAACGAGGGGAAACTGCTCTTTTCCACGCCGGGGACCGGGGTTCCGGTGGAGGAGATCTCCGAGCGGATTCTTGCTTCCCGGGGTACGGTGATAACCTCCCCGGTTAGCAGACAAATCATATTTTTCAGGCGGATTCCGGCGAAGCCTCCTTCGACATCAGTGCTGACCTTGTTCTACTACTCAGCAGATCTTTTTCGGCCCTTATTCGAGGGGATAGACACGCTCGAATACGATGATTTCGTGATCCTGAAAAACAACCTCATCCTTATCAATTTTCCCGATGTGGATCCGCAGGACGAGACCAATGCGGACCGGTTGTTCGAGCTGTTATCCGAAGAGGAAACAGGTAGCGTGAGGGTCGAAGTCGAGGGTTCGGACCTAACGGTCCACTACACGAGGGTTGCCGAGCCGTATGATAACATGATCCTGGGACTTTCAGTCGGAACAGAACAAATCGGCATTTCGTCGATCGGCCTGGTGATTCTGATATCCCAGACGATTGTAGTGCTCTCTCTTATGATCTTCGTTTTTGCCAGTATCGGTCAGAAGAGGGGCAGTGTACCGGGGGCAGGGGAACCCACTCCTGCAGGAGAGGAGGAGGCAGAACCACTGCGAGCCGAACAAGAGGGGATCGAAGTCGAGCCCTTGGATGATATATCTGCTACAGAGGCGGGAATCATCTCGCTTTCGGACGTAGAGGAATTGACCGAAGTAGAGGAGATCGGCGAAGCTGTGGTGGCCGAGGAGGCGGATGCTGTCGATGCTGAATATATCCCTGAACCGGAAGAAGAACAGAAGTCATCCCCCCCATCCGGGACAAAGAAGGTTGAGCCGGAAGGTCTTCCTGAGGAAAAACCCGAGCAAAAGACGGGAAGCGGGGATATCAGCAGCGAAACCGCACTCGAGACGGGAGACCTCGACAGGGTCGACCTTATCGAAGATGACCTTGGCGGACTCGATACAGAAAAGAAGCTCCCAGGTCTCGGAGAGCTCGTAAAAGGGAGAAAGGACCGTGATTTTGAGGGTTCTGGAGAACAGGCGGCCCTTCTTGGGATAACCTCCCTTCAGGAGCCGGCGGTAGGACCGTCGGTAGGACCGTCGGTCGATCGTGTTGTGCCTGTTGGCCTAAAGGAGCCGGAGGATATCCCTCTTGCCATACTTGAGGATGTGTACCGCGAGAAAGGGGCACACGAGAAGGATGACGAGCTTTCCCACCTGATAAAAGAGATAAAGGGGGATGATGAAGAAGCGGCTCCAGGCAGTGAAAGCCTTTCTCTCCCTACGGTGTTCAGTGGATGGCTGAAAAGCCTCGGTCTTTCGAAAGGTGCGCTTCTCGTTGAGGAAAAGGAAGAAGTCTTCAAGGTTACGGTTTCTGACGGGCTGAGCGCTAGGAGCAAAGCGCAGCTTCAGTTCAGGAGGAACGAGGCGTTATTCAGGACAATTTTCTCAAAAGGGAAGTTATTGTATATAAAGCAGGATGCTTTTCTCAATGACGGAATCAGAGACAAGTTCGATGGTAAGGATGCCGCAAAGATAAAAGGCCTCTTCTTCGCACCGATTGACGTGCCGCCGACAGGCGGTAGCCATGATGTTGCGAATGTAGAAGTGAAAGGGCTTATTGTAGTAGGGGTGACGAAAGGAGTGACTATTAAACCAGAAATAATAATAAAGGAGATAAAAAAGATAAAGAGAACATTTTTAAAATATCTTTGACCCCCTATTTTTCTTGACTGCAGCGCCATGCTGTATTAACCTAGTATGTTACCATTACAAAACTCTTAATGAGGGGTACGACGGTGGTGTATATATTGCTCAAGTATGCACTGCCGCCCATCCTCGGTTTAGTTATTGGATATTTTCTGCGCCTTTACATAGCAAAATTAAAGGTGACATCAGCTGAAGCAACAGCTGTCAATATATTGAAGGAAGCGCAGAAAGAAGCAGAAGCTAAGAAGCGTGAGGCTATTCTCGAAACAAAGGATCAACTTTACAGAGAAAGAAGCAACTTTGAGAGGGAAACGAGAGAGAGGAGAAGCGAGCTCCAGAGATGGGAAAAACGACTCCTTCAAAAAGAAGAAAACCTCGATAAGAGAGTTGAGGTCCTTGACAAAAAAGAGAAGACGCTTGATAACCGAGAAAGGGTGGTAGTTGCCAAAGATGGTGAGCTGAAAAAGGCTCAGGAACAGATAAGGGAAGAACTCGAAAGAATATCTGCCCTCACGGCAGAAGAAGCGAAGTCCATGCTCATAAAAGGCATGGAAGATGAAGCCCGCTACGACGCCCAGGCACTCATCAATTCAGTGGAATCCGAAGCCAAGGTTACCTCGGATAAGAAAGCGAGGGAGATCCTCGCCTATACGATCCAGCGGTTGGCATCGGATATAACCTCGGATATAACCGTTACCTCCGTGTCTCTTCCAAATGATGAGATGAAGGGAAGGATAATAGGTCGAGAGGGAAGAAATATACGTTCTCTCGAGACCCTTACTGGCGTTGATATCATCATAGATGATACACCGGAAGCTGTTGTGATCTCGAGCTTCGACCCTGTTCGGAGGGAGATCGCCAGGATTTCGATGGAGCGTCTCATCGCAGACGGCCGGATACATCCTGCCAGGATCGAAGAGGTGACGGC
>DATKZJ010000156.1:0-9016 GCA_035527995.1 Spirochaetota bacterium
ATCGCATTTCTGTAGAATATTCGGGCGAAGGACGCCGCGATCACACAGGAAATACCGGAAGCTTTGATGGCGATAGGGGCATGTTCCCTCGAAGAACCGCATCCGAAATTCTCGCCAGCGACTATTAAATCTCCCTCTCGCTTCTTCCGGGAGAACTCTTTGTCTATGTCTTCCATGCAGTGGAGTGCAAGCTCATTCGGGTCTGAGGTATTGAGGTACCTCGCCGGAATGATTACATCCGTGTCTATATTGTCTCCGTATCGGTGAGCCACCCCCTCGAAAAAGAGATTGTTATTATCGTTCATTTTTTAACTCTTTGCGGGCGTATATTCCTATTCCCTATAACGCCAACTCCTCCGGTGAAGATATCTTTCCAAGAACAGCGGAAGCGGCAGCCACTGCCGGCGATGCCAGATATACTTCGCTCCCCTTGTGCCCCATCCTGCCGACGAAGTTACGGTTCGTTGTTGCGACCGCCTTCTCACCTTCTGCGAGTACACCCATATGACCGCCGAGGCATGGTCCGCATGTTGGTGTGGAGACGGCGCCCCCCGCTTCTATGAAGACCTCGATCAGTCCCTCTCTCATTGCATCAAGCAGAATCTTCTGCGTTGCAGGGAAGATCAAAAGCCGTACTCCTTTCTTTACCTTTCTGCCTCTAAGAATCTCAGCAGCTATCTTCAGGTCTTCCATGCGGCCGTTGGTGCAGGATCCGATCACCACCTGGTCTATCTTGATATCGCCGACCTCACTTATCCCCTTCGTGTTTTCCGGGAGGTGTGGAAACGCAACTTGAGATTCGATGGTGCCGAGGTCGTAACGGATCTCCCTGCTGTAGTACGCATCAGGGTCTTTTTCATAGATCTTTTGCTCGTCCTCCCGAAGCCCCGACTTCATGCTCTCCTCGACATAGGATAATGTGCTGTCGTCAACTGGGAATATGCCGTTTTTTGCGCCCGCCTCGATCGCCATGTTCGCTATTGTAAACCGGCTGTCCATGCTGAGAGAGGCGATGCCGTCTCCGGTAAACTCCATCGTCATGTAGCGGGCCCCGTCGACTCCGATATCGCCGATGATCTTCAGGATTACATCCTTGCCGCTGCTATACCGTGGAAGTTTTCCGGACAACTCTAACAGTATGGACTCCGGGACCTTGAACCATGCGGTTCCCGACGCCATTGCGCATGCCAGGTCTGTGCTCCCTACACCTGTAGAGAAGGCACCGAGCGCTCCGTAGGTGCAGGTGTGGGAATCGGCACCGATAACGAGATCGCCGGGTAAAACGAGTCCCTTCTCCGGCAGCAGTGCGTGCTCTATCCCCATCTCGCCGACCTCGAAGTAGTTTTTAATTTCGAACTTCTTCGCAAATTCGCGGACGATTTTCGCCTGTTCGGCGGATTTTATATCCTTGTTCGGCGTAAAATGGTCAGGAACGAGAGCTATGCGCTCCCCGTTCCACACCCTTTCTCTCCCGATCTTGTAAAACTCCCTTATTGCGATCGGGGCGGTTATATCGTTGGCAAGAACCATGTCGCACCGGGCATCTATGAGCTGGCCGGGCTTCGTTTCGTCGATACCGGCATGGAAGGCCAGGATCTTTTCAGTCATCGTCATTCCCATTGGCGGATCCTTAGCAGTATGTAAGTCAAAAAGATATTACTAAATACGGCACCCCGTGGCAAGAGAATTAATTTTTGTGTAAGCGTGGAAACTTTAACCCCCATTTCTCACACAGGAATGGGGCTTTTGACGCTTTGTTCACCGTAAACTTTATTTCTTACAGCTGCCAATTCATCATTTAAACCACTAGCTATGCAATCTGATTGTTGGCAATCTATGAGAAAACCGCATTAATCGGCTTTACACAAAACGATAAAAACATAGGATATGGTTCTGGGCGCATATATGCACCCGGAACATCGAGGAGGTGTCACTGGAAGTGTCTCGTTTTTTATTGACAACGTTATATAAAGCTGTAAACTATAAAAAATAGATTGGGGAGGAAGGAATGAACAAAGGACTGATTGCACTCTTTCTGGGTCTTTTCCTGCTTGCTTCCGTACATGTATCGATTTGTGAGGAGCGTCGGATATACAACGACGGGGTTATCGACTACGTTCCGCTTACAGCGAGTTTTGTCCTCGATGCCTGGGACAGCGAATCGTCCCTTAAGAATATCCAGTACAGTGTGGACGGATCTCCCTTACAAAAGTATACAGGGCCCTTGTCTTTCAGCACAGAGGGAAGGCACGTCATCGTGTACAGGGCAGTTGATACAACAGGCAACATCAGCAACGAGCGGATTTACTCTGTAATCGCTGACGGAACTCCCCCGGAAGGGCTCGTTACGATCGCAGGCCCGGTCTTCATAGAGGATGGAACCTTCTATCTGACCACCGGGAGCGAGGTTGTCGTCTGGGCCGAGGATAACCTCTCGGGTGTGGATATGGTCTGGATAAAGCTCGATGACGGTGAGTACATGGCCTATACAGGACCGATAGTCATAGAAGATGAGGGGTACCATACTGCAAGATCGTATGCGGTCGACAATGTGGGCAACAGATCGGTAGCGTACAAGGTTTCAGGGTACGTGGACAGCACGCCTCCCGAGGTGGCGATACTGAGCAGGGATATGCTTGTTGTCGTGAATAGTGAGAACTACACGAACAGGGCAAACGAGTACAGAGTCGTCGCAAAAGATGAGATTGCCGGAACAGAGAAGCTGTGGGTTTCCCTCGACGACAATGACTGGGTCGCTTACTCGGGCCCCTTCAAGGTTCAGAGCCAGGGTTTTCACTCACTCAGGGCAAAGGCCGCAGACAGCCTCGGAAACGTTTCAGATCCTGTGGAGATAACCTTTTATGTTGACATAGCGCCTCCTGAAACCACCCTTGGAACAGCCATAGAAGAGTGATACTGTATCGAAAAGGATGAAACCTCTTTTCAGCAGCCGCTGAAATGAGGTTGTTACAGCGCCTTCACACGCTGTTTTCGCGAGGCCATACGGGAAGAGAGTATAACAGCATTTGAACCCCTGCTCTGAGCAGGGGTGTTTTTCATTGGTTACTACACTATCGAAAAGAGATTGTGTATGCTCGAGATGTATGTAAGAAATATATTCGAATCGGTACGACAGCAGAACGAGTGGCGGATGAGGACCATCAATCTTATTGCCAGCGAGAATGTTGTCTCCAATACAGTACGTAAGATTGTGGGTTCCGATTTTGCGCACCGTTACGCCGAAGGACACCCCGGCGAGCGATACTATCAGGGTACGGACATCATCGACAGAATCGAGAGCGATTTGAAGAATCATATTAAGAACCTCTTCAGATGCCTCCAGGCGGATGTCAGACCGATCAGCGGAACGAACGCAAATGAGGCTGTATTCTCGAGCTTCATCGAATATGGTGATCCCGTGATGACAAACTCCACGCCCGGAGGGGGCACATAAGCCACCACAGGGCGGGTTCTGTCGGTAAGTTCACCAGAAATGTGATAAATTTTCCGCTCTCTGAGGACGGGTTCCATATAGACGTAGAAAAGACGAAAGAACTCATCTTCGCCGCCCGCCCGAAAATGCTTATTTTCGGGAAGAGCCTCTTTCTTTTTCCGGAACCTGTAAAGGAGCTCGCGGAGTTCTGCAAAGAGTACGGTATCATAATAGTGTACGATGCTGCGCATGTACTTGGGCTTATAGCGAGCGGAATATTTCAGGACCCTCTCGGCGAAGGGGCTTTCATAGTCACAGGGAGCACGCACAAGACATATTTCGGGACTCAGAGGGGGGTCATACTGAGCAACATGCCGTCAGCCAGGTGGAATAAGGTAGACAAAGGCGCGTTTCCAGGCTCATCGAGCAACCATCATCTCGATACGCCCGTAGGCCTCGCCGTCGCAACACAGGAGATGATCAGCTTCGGGAGGCGATACGCAGACCAGATCATTCGGAACGCAAAAGCCCTCGGTCGGGAGCTGAAAAGGGCAGGCTTCGATGTGGTCGCAGAGGAGTTCGGGTTTACCGAATCGCATCAGATTGCGGCAAACGTAAAGGAGTACGGCGGAGGAAGAATGGTAGCTAATCTGCTGAAGGAGAACGATATCATACTCAACATGAACATCCTTCCTCACGAGCCCCTGAGAGGCGTGACGAACCCGGACGGCATCAGGATAGGAGTACAGGAGATGACGAGGTTCGGAATGTGTGAGGAGGAGATGGGCAGGATTGCCGATCTCATGCGTGAGTGCATCGTCGAAGGCCGCCAGGTGCGGGACGAGGTAAACTGCCTTCGCGCGGACTATCAAAAGGTGGGATTTTCATTTGACGAAAAACTGGAGGATCTCCAGCCTCCTTTATCCTTTGGCTGATTCGGTCTGATGGTCCGGACATTCAGGAACTTTTCACGGGAGGGACTCGCTTCGGCATGCGAAACATACTATTGTCCAACGATGACGGTATTAAAAGCAGAGGTTTATGGAATCTCAAGGAGTTTTTTGAAGGTTCTCGAGAAAACTACAGGGTGTTTATCGTTGCACCTGATCGTGAGAGGAGCGCCGCCGGGCATTCGATATCACTTCATGACCCTATAAGGCTTAAGGAAGTGGAGAAGGAAAGGGTCTATGCTGTGGACGGCACCCCGGTAGATGCAGTACACATGGCCCTGCTCGGCGTAATTCGGCAGCCGATCGACATCGTGATAACCGGAATCAACAACGGTTTGAACCTCGGAACCGACGTGTTTTACTCTGGGACCGTGTCTGCTGCTTTCCATGCCGTATCGCACGGAGTCCCCGCGATAGCTGTGAGCATAGACAACAACGGGGAGCGAATTCATTACGAGACCGCGGCCATTTATGCCGGGAAGGTAGTCCGGGAGTTCCAGCTTGAAGGGGCTGATGATTGGACAATACTCAATATCAATGTCCCGAACCTCCCCCCAGAAGAGGTGAGAGGGGTGGAGATCACCAGGCTCGGCAGACGGCGCTATAATGATAATATCATCGAACGCGAAGACCCCAAAAAAAATAAATACTACTGGATCAAGGGAGAGCTCGAAACTCCTGTCCCTGAAGAAGGAACCGATGTAAAGGCAATCTGCGAGAACAAGGTATCGATCACACCGCTTCACTGGGATATCACCGATCACCGTATCGTGTCCGAGCTACGAAGTAGGGGCTTTCATAAACTACTCTAGAGGGGGCACCCTGAATGAAAGAGGAGGAACAGGCCGACAAGCTCATCCAGTCCGCGAGACAGCACCTGAAGAACCAGGACTTTGACAAGGCGCTCACCGCGCTGCTCTCGGCGATCGAGATGGATCGTGAAAACACTGCCACCCTGTATCTCTTGGGTATCGCCTATACCCGTATCGGGAAGTATGAGCGCGCGCTTTACAACTTCGAGCAGATACTGAAGTCTGATGTCTCCTACATCAACAAGATCCATACAGAGATGATCATGGGCTATGTATACACAATCCTCGAGGATTACGACCGGGCCCTCGAGGTGTTCAGAGAGATCGCGGATGCCGGGTTTGAGAGCGCTCAGGTGTTTGCCGCTATCGGTTACATCATGGACAGGAGGGGAAACTTCAAGGAAGCGTGTATGAACCTGTACAGGGCGATTGAGCTCGATCCGAAGAATGCAAATGCAAGAAACTCTCTGGGATATATCTACACGGAGGCGGGTATCAACCTCGAAGAAGCACTGACCGAGATCAAGAAGGCGATCACGCTCGACAAGAACAACCCGGCATACCTCGACAGCCTCGGCTGGGCATACTATAAGCTCGGAAAAACCAGTCAGGCCAGGTCGTACCTGAAGAAGGCGTCGCAGATGGCGCCGGACAACGAGGAGATAAAGCTCCACCTCCTAATAGTGCAGAAAAAAGATTGAGATTTGGTGCTCGTGGCCTAAAAAACATTCAGGGGGCGAATCGCAGTTCTGTTTGTGATCACATATCTCTTTTCAGAACATTCTCGTAGGTGGGTTTTTTCTCGAACCGACCGTTCTCTTAAAACCCCTATATCTTGATATCTGGGAACCTAATGTGGACAAGCCACATTCTTGGTGAAAATCAGTATTAGGTGATAACATGCAAAGCAAAAAGGCGGGACGTCCCTCCTAACCCCCATTTCTCACACAGGAATGTGGGGTTCAATCCCCGTTTCTCATGACCAACAGCAAACTGTAAGTAACGAGGCTTTAATCCCCATTCCTTATGTGCAATCGTAATAGGAAGGTCAATACCCATTCCTTTACAAAGGAATGGGTATTTAAGCGCTTTTTTCACCGTAAATAAGATTATAAAATTATGCCAAGTCATCATTGGCGATTTGATTGCAGAGCAATCTATGAGAAAACCGCACTAATAATTAGTTCTTGGTGAATGATTAGTATGTTCAACAAGAAAAGACATTGATGAATAAGTTTGTTTCATGTAACTATTTCACTCTCAACTAATTAGTAGTTGATGACAGAAGCATCAACTACAGAATTGGTTCATTTATTTCTTATATTTTAATTTATAATATTTAATAAAATTGCTGTATCAACGAAAAAATCTAATTATTATCAGGAACCAATTCGTGAGCTGGTGTATAAAGCAATGTTGATGAATTGGTAATTATTCACCAGCGACTAATTACCGCCTTTGGCAACGACCGACGCTGCAGAAAGCGGTAACCAAGCCACCGGAAACCGCTTAAGGGACAAGATACAGCTTTAATGAGCGTTTATCAAATCCTCATGCAAATTCCCTCAAATCATCAGAGAGTTTGAAGGTCTTCAGCTTTTTCAACGCGAGGTTCTGAATCTGCCGCACCCTTTCCCGCGTAATACCGAGTATCTTTCCGATCTCCTCCAGAGTATACGGCCCTTCACCTTCGAGGCCGAATCTGAGCTCTATGATCCGTTTCTCTCTCATGCTCAGCTTGTCCAGTACCTGCCTGATGAGCTCCTGAAGCGCCGTGAAGAAGACCGCGTCCTCATGCACCCCGCTCTCCTTGTCTTCAATAAAGTCTGCGAGCCATGATGTCCCGTCGGCATTTACAGGGCTCTCCAGGAGGCTTGGTTCCTGCGCGATGTTGAGGAGGTGCACCGTCTTCTCTTCCGAGATGCCGAGGTGTCGTGCTATCTCGAGAGGTGTGGGCTCCCTTCCAAGAAGCTGGGTCAGCTGCCTCGAAAGAAAAAAACACCTTCTAATAGTATTGAGCATACGGACAGGAAGCCGTATCAACCTCCCCTGGTCGGCAATTGCCTTTATTATTGACTGTCTAATCCACCACGTGCTGTACGTGCTGAACTTGTAGCCTTTCGTATAATCGAATCGGTCGATCGCTTCTATGAGTCCGATATTACCCTCATCGATGAGATCTATAAGGCCGAGGCCCCGATGTTGATACTTCTTCGCGATACTGACGACGAGCCGCAGGTTCGCCGTGATGATCCTGTTCTTAACATCGAGCAGCCTCTTCTCATACAGCTGATTCTCCCTTTTGTACACCTTCGGGCCGATCTTCCCGGCATCGTAGAGAAAGGACAGCCTTCTCAGCCTGTCCTTGAAGTACCGTATCTCTATGTAACATATCTTTTCCGCCTGAGCCTGCATTCGCGGGATCTTGCGTATCTGCTTCATATAGTAGGCGAGAGGATCGTTTTCGCCGACTATTGTATCTCCGGATATTACAAGGCTCCGGTCCGCTGGCCGCTGGTCCTGAAGTCGTCTATTCACAATGCCGTTGGGCTTTCCTTTCCTTTTCTCCATCCGTCTCTGTCAAAAAGATCCGCAATAAAGCGAGGGCATCAGGTCCACTGCACCCCTTCAGGCGGCAGGTTATTAAAAATATAAGGATAATGAAGTTACGGCAAATAGTACAGCGGGTTTATCGACTTGCCTTTATGGAAAAGCTCGTAGTGTACTACATAGCGTTCTGAGCCTTTCTGTGACTCGGACTTTCCGATGACCTGGCTCTTTCTTACGGTTTGGCCCTCCTTAACGAGGATCCGTATATTCCTCGAATAAAGGCTGCAAAAGTTGTTATCGTGCTCTATGATCAATGTTGTCCCGTATCCACGTATCTTGCCGGAGAGCACTACCGTGCCTTTGTGGGTCGCAACGATGTTCTCGTTGCCATTCAGGTGAATATCGATACCGTAGTTGAAGTCGTTCTTGTCCTTTCCGTAAGAACGGACAACCTCACCCGAAGTCGGCCACACAAAGTCCAACGTGGCTTCCTCCGGCGAGCTCTCAACGTTCCCCTGGACGTAGAGGAGTTTCTCGACCCCCGGAATGAAGATCCAAGTCCCCTGGGCTATATGAACGACGTCATCGATGTCGTTCGCCTCCTTTATTGATTCGAGATCAACCCTGTAGGTCTTAGATATTCTCCAGAGCGTTTGCCCCTCGTTCACCCTGTGCCAGACCCCTCTCTCGTACGTGCCTGTGCCCGGACGTTGAGTTACCTGGGTAGTTGCACATGAAAATAGAAAAAGAGTGGCAAAAAGAAGGAAAAATATATTTCTCATGATCTTTGAAACTCCATATCTTTTCTCTAATATTAATCGGATGGTATGAGGCTAAGGTTTAACCTCCATTTCTCACAAATCACCGTAAATATTATTTTTTACATCTGCCAAGTCAGCTTTTAAAACTCTTGCCTTGAAAACCGCATTACTCCATTAACTCGGATTCCTATTAGTACCTTAATACTGATTTTCACCAAGAATGTGACTTGTCCACATCAAGATTCGTTGTGTAATTTATTACACATGTAATAAATGACACATGTAATAAAGGCACATGTAATAAATGGCTTGACAAGTGGCAGATTTTTCATTATTTTGATTTCCGCTGGATAAATGGGGGCGTAGCGAAGTCTGGTTATCGCGCCGGCCTGTCAAGCCGGAGATCACGGGTTCAATTCCCGTCGCTCCCGAAAACGGGCTATAGCGCAGTTTGGTAGCGCGCACGGTTCGGGACCGTGAGGTCGTGAGTTCAAATCTCACTAGCCCGAA
>DATKZJ010000157.1:0-21784 GCA_035527995.1 Spirochaetota bacterium
TTTCGACCTGTCCAGGGTCCTTTTCATTACAACGGCCAACACCCTCGATACGATTCCCGCTCCGCTCCTTGACCGTATGGAGACGATAAGGCTCAGCGGGTATATAGAGGAGGAGAAGATCGAGATCGGCAAGAGGTACATCATCCCTCGATCGCTCGATCGTCACGGGCTTGGGAAGGGGGATGTGAAGTTCGAGACAAGCGCAATGAGGGAGATGCTCCAGGGGTATGTGAAAGAGGCTGGACTCCGCAACTTCGAGAAGTCGGTGGACAAGATTTTGAGGAAGATCGCCAGAAAGCACCTCGAAAGCGAGTTGTCCTTCCCCTATACGATGAAGAAGGACAACATAAAGGAGTTCCTCGGGGAGAGGGTGTTCGGGGAAGAGGTTTTCCAGAAGATAAAGAGACCGGGAATCGCAATAGGGCTCGCCTGGACACCGCTCGGAGGAGTGACCCTCACTGTGGAGTCGATCCTTATACCGGGAACAGGAGACTTCAGGCTCACGGGAAGTCTCGGTGATGTAATGAAAGAGTCGGCTAATATCGCGCTTTCTTTCGTGCGTTCGATATCGGAGAGGTTCGGGATCGACGGTAAGGTCTTCGAGAACAACACTGTTCACCTCCATGTCCCTGCCGGCGCCACACCGAAAGACGGGCCCTCGGCAGGTATCACGATGGCATCTGCGATGCTCTCTCTCGTGACTGGCAAGAAGCTCAAGAGCAGACTCGCCATGACGGGTGAGCTCTCTCTCGTCGGAAATGTCCTTCCCGTGGGAGGAATAAAGGAAAAGATGATTGCCGCGAAGAGGGCGAAGATGAGGGAGATCATACTGCCGGAGGAGAACAAGAAGGACCTGAATGAGATCCCCGAACACATTAAAAAGGGTCTCTCTTTCCACCTCGTGCGCACGATGGATGACGTCGTGGAGCACCTCTTTGCATAGAAAAACACGAGAATGAGGAATCCGATGGGCCGTACGATCCTTGTAATAAACCCGGGCTCCACCTCGACGAAGCTGGCGGTCTTTAATGACGATAAAATCGTTCTTTCGCATGAGCTCTCACATTCGTCCGATATGCTTTCACGGTTTCCCGGAGTGATGGACCAGTACGAGTTCAGAAGAGACCTCATCGAGGGATTTCTGGAAGAAAACGGGATTTCAGTTTCGGGCCTCAGTGCCGTTGCGGCTCGGGGTGGCCTTCTGCACCCCGTCTCTTCCGGTGCCTACAGGGTAAACGATAGGATGGTAGAGGATCTGAAGCAGGCGAAGTACGGAGAGCATGCATCGAACCTCGGAGGAGTCATCGCAAAGGCTCTGGCGGACCGGGGTAACGCTCCTGCATATATCGTCGATCCTGTAGTCGTAGACGAGCTTGAAGAGATTGCGCGGCTCTCGGGACATCCCGATCTTCCGAGGCGATCCCTGTTCCACGCGCTCAACTCGAAGGCCGCTGCGAGAGAGGCGGCACGGATAATCAAAAAAAGATATGATGAGGCTTCCATGATCGTCGCCCACCTCGGAGGGGGCATATCCGTCGGCCTGCACCATCACGGGAGAGTGATCGATGTGAACAATGCGCTCGACGGTGAGGGTCCATTTACCCCTGAGCGTACGGGAACGCTCCCGGCGGGGCAGCTCGCACGTCTTTGTTTCAGCGGAAGGTACACCTTTGATGAAGTAAGGGAGCTCATCAAGGGAAAAGGGGGGATGGTCGCCTACCTCGGCACAAACAGCTCCCTGGAAGTTATCAGGAGAATAGAGAAGGGCGATGAGAGGGCGAAAGTTGTGTACAGGGCGATGGCGTACCAGATCGCCAAGGAGATCATGAGCCTGTTTCCCGGTGCTTCCGGAGAGGTCGACGCGGTCGTGCTGACGGGTGGAATGGCCCGTGATGACCGGTATCTGGTGCCGTGGATAGGAGAGATGTTAGGGCGGCATGTTCGTGTGGTCGTTTTGCCAGGAGAACTGGAGATGGAGGCGCTCGCTCTCGGTGTTCTCCGCATCCTTCGCGGGGAACAACCTGCAGGAGAGTATTCCTGAACGATTTACTTTTTCGGCAAAAATTCATATATTAAGGTGCATTCTTATGTAATCGAGGCTGGAATGAATCCGTATGATGTGCTCAAAGAGAGAGGTTTTATCTTTCAGGAGACCGACGCCCGCGCTGTACGTGCGCTCTTCGAAAAAAAGAGGGTAACCGCCTACATCGGATTCGATCCGTCTGCCGATTCCCTGCACGCCGGGAGCCTCGTTCCGATCATGGCTCTCGCGCATCTGCAGCATAACGGACACCGGCCGATTGCTCTCGTGGGAGGGGGAACTGGACTCGTCGGTGACCCGTCGGGAAAGACGGAGACGAGAAAGCTCCTCAGTATAGAGGATATAAAGAGCAACGGTGAAACCCTGAAACGCCAGCTCGGCAGGTATATCAGCTTCGAAGAGGATAACGCCCTGCTGATCAACAACGCAGACTGGCTCGCCCTGCTGAACTATATCGAATTCTTACGGGATATCGGAAAGCACTTCTCCGTGAACAGGATGCTCACCGCGGAGTCCGTGAAGCTCAGGCTCGAGAAGGGGCTGACCTTCATAGAGTTCAACTACATGGTGCTCCAGGCGTACGATTTCTACGTGCTGAACCGTGACTACGACTGTGACCTCCAGATGGGGGGACGGGACCAGTGGGGGAACATCGTCGCAGGGATCGACCTCACGCGAAGGATATCGCAGAAAGAGGCCTACGGCATTACCTTTCCGCTCATAACAGATTCTAGCGGGGAGAAGTTCGGTAAATCCGTTAAAGGCGCAGTGTGGCTCGATGAGGCGAAGACATCACCGTATGATTACTACCAGTTCTTCAGGAATACGATGGACGCCGATGTAGGGAGGTATCTCGCCTTTTTCACCTTCCTGCCCACAGAAGAGGTAAAAGAGCTTGCCGGGCTGAGGCCGCCGCTTCTGAACCGCGCAAAGGAGATCCTCGCATTCGAGGCGACGAGAATCACCCACGGTGAAGATAACGCGGAGAGCGCGTACCTCGCATCGGTCGAGAAGTTCGGGGAGACGGACCCGAAGTGCGAGGTCGAGACTTCATCATCGATACTGAAAGTATCCTCGGACGGGTCGGCGCACCCCAGTGTGGAGGTCGATTCCGCTTCGCTTGAGGGAGGTTTTTCCGTCGTCGATGCGTTCGTCCACGCCGGACTCTGCAAGAGCAAGGGAGAGGTTCGAAGGCTGATAAAGCAGGGCGGCGCCTATGTCGAGGGCAGGAGGGTGGAGGACGATAGCGAGCGGATCGGCATGGAAGATTTCATAGGCGGCGCGATAGAATTAAGGGCAGGCAAGAAACGCCACATGAAGCTTGAGCTGAAATAGTATAGAAGAAGCCTCTTTTTACAGCCCGTAGTTATATGTACCCTGTGGATAACGTGTGATTTAATGAACATGCTAGAAAAGAAAATAATATCAAATATTACTAATATTATGAGGGTGTTTTGTGCTGTCATACGCGGGGAGGAGAACAGAGTGAGGTGATCTTACAGCGGAATGGCCCGTAGGGCTTACATTTAGAACGGTCTCTGAGACATTATAAGGGAGAGTGCTTCGGCCCTCGTCTTCTCGTTCTGCTTGAACGTACCTCGAACGGCGCTCGTGATTGTATAGGAGCCGGGCTTTTTCACGCCTCTCATGATCATGCAGAGGTGCTCCGCCTCGATCACCACGATGACCCCGTACGGTTTGAGTTTTTTCATTATGAGGTCTGCGATCGATGCGGTGAGCCTCTCCTGGACCTGAAGGCGCTTTGCAAAAACCTCGGCGACCCTCGCAAGCTTGCTGAGACCGGTTATGCGGTTGTTTTTCGGTATATATCCGATATGCGCCTTCCCGAAGAAAGGAAGCATATGGTGCTCACACATGGAGTAGATAGGGATATCTCTCACAATAACTATCTCGTCGTGCTGCTCTGCGAGAAGGACATGGAGAGAGTCCTCGGGAGCTTCGAATGATCCTGAGAATATGTCTTCGAACATGTTCGCCACCCTCTCAGGAGTTCTCTCAAGGTCCGGGCGGTTCGGGTTGTTGTCTATCTCCTCGATGATCATCTTAACTGCTGTTTTTATCTTTTCCTTGTCCATGCTACGTCTCCGTTTGAAAGTAATATATAAGGATATATCGAAGCTCAGAAATAGGCAACTCTCATTTTCCTATGCAAAAGCTGTTGAATATATTTTCGAGCACTTCGTTGTTTGTGACGTGTCCTGTGATCTCTCCAATACAGTCTATCGCACTCTTTACGTCGAAGGCGAGCAGTTCCGGCTCCCTGTTTTCACAGATCGCTCTGAGAGCGTTTTCTATCTCTTCCCGCGCCCTCCTGAGGCTCTCAAAGTGTCTCCTGGTCGTTACCATGAGGGCGTAGTCGCCTGTGGCGGTCCCCTTTCTCACCATATCGAGCATCCGGGTTTCGAGCTCTTTCAAGCCGGTACCGTTCTTTGCAGATAAAAGCACCGGCGAGCTGTCCAGCCCTGTTTTCCGGACAAGCCTCTCGGGATCGTTTTTACTTTCAAGGTCGACCTTGTTTATGACCGCTACGTGGGGGATCTTTTTAGCCGCACGAGCAATTTCGAGATCCCTCTCGTCGATCTCGCTCGAACTGTCGAACACAACGAGCAGAAGCCCCGCCCGATCCATGGCGTTTCTGGAGCGGTTCACCCCCTCCTTTTCCACGATGTTCTCGGTATCTGTTATTCCTGCGGTGTCGGCGAGGATGAACGGTACACCGTCGATGTTGAGCTGCTCCTCTATGATGTCTCGCGTCGTTCCCGGGATTGGGGTAACGATTGCACGGTCGAATCTGAGGAAGGCGTTCATGATACTCGATTTACCCACGTTCGGTTTTCCGACGATGACTGTGAAGACCCCGTCCTTGTAGATCTTCCCCGTTTCGAAGCTCTCGAGAAGGAGGCTGATCTCTCTCTCGACAGCGCCTAGCTTATCTTTCATCCTCCTGTATTCGAGAGGAGTGATGGCCTCCTCTTCCGCAAAGTCTATATTTGCCTCGAGGATGGTGAGAATCTGTTTGAGGGAATCCAAGAATTCACAGAGCTTTTGGGAGAGCCTCCCTTCGAGCTGTCCGACAGCGGCTTCGAGCGCGCGGTGCGTCTTTGCCCGCACGATATCGAGCACGGCCTCCGCTTGGGCGAGGTCTATGCGCCCGTTGGTGAACGCGCGCTGTGTGAACTCCCCCGGCTCCGCGAGCCGCGCTCCTGATTCCAGAACGAGTCTCAGGACCTCGTTCACCGCCACCGCACCGCCGTGGCAGTTGATTTCTACAATGTCCTCCCTCGTGTAGGTGTGCGGCTTCTTCATGACGCACACGAGCACCTCGTCTACTATTTTTCCTTTGTCCATGATGGTCCCGAGAGTCATACTGAAGGACGGTTTGTCCGTTGGGCGGCTTTTTTCCCTGTAAGGATGGAATATCCGCAAGACTATCTTTTGTGCATCGTCGCCGCTTATTCTGACTATCCCGATCCCCCCCTCTCCGGGAGGGGTAGAAACGGCTGCGATGGTATCGAAAGGCGTTTGTTTCATTTTTAGCCTGACACTGTTTTAACGTAAAATAAAGAAAAACAGGAGTGATGAAAAGGGTAATTTATGAGGCGGGAGAGAAAGAAATAAACTGCTTGATCGCCCGTCCTGTACCTGTATAGATTTAAGTCAGGATACCATAAATGACGTGTGCAACTGTGCACATGTGAAGGCGGAAAATTTTGAGGCTTGCAAACAGGATTTTCCTGAGCTTTTTCGGTATCATTGTTTTTGGCGGCATCACAAGCGCCGTGGTCGGTACCCTCTTCGTCTCGAAATCGCTCAAGGCGGAGGCCTTCTCACGTGTGGAGAACGACCTGAAGTCCGCCAGACTGCTTATGAACGACCGTCTCGATGAGCTTGCCATCGCCTCGCAGATTCTCTCAGAGGGATTCGAGTGGGCCGGGACTCTCCCCGGAGATCCGGACCTCTTCTTCGTCGTAAAGGATGAACAGTCCGAGTTCAAACGCTACTTCGTAGAGGAGTCCGCTGTTTATTTCTCAGGTCCCAGGAAGGGTGTACTGATAATCCCCCTCATGCTTCTGGAATCTGTGTCTTTCGATATCTCGCAGATCGATGAACGAACACTCTGTGGCCAGGGCGATACCCTCTGGCTTTTTTCCACCTACTCAGGAAAGAACGGGATCGCTTTCTCGGGGATCCTCCTCAACGGAAACGACGAGTTTATCTCTTCTCTGCACGAGACGCTGTTCGAACATCTCATCTACGGTACAAAGCCCTTTGGTACGGTTACCATCTTCTGCGGAGATACGAGGGTTGCAACAACGGTTATCGGTCCGTCCGGGGAGGTAGCCGTCGGGACGAAGGTGAGTGATGTCGTAAAAAGAAGAGTGCTCGACGAGGGGAAAGTCTGGCTCAACAGGGCCTATGTAGTGGATGACTGGTACCTTTCGGCCTACGAGCCGATAGAGGGCCCGGGAGGAGAGAACGTGGGAATACTCTATGTCGGCGTTCTCGAAAAAAAATACCTCGATATCAAACGCAGGGCGGTCCTCTATCTCTCCGGCATCACGCTCCCAATGCTTGGTCTCCTCGTTTTCGGAGTTTTTCTCCTGTCGAAGAGTATTACGAGGCCCGTTTCCGCACTTGCTGAGGCTTCGAGGCAGATCGCCGACGGAAAGCTTGATACAAAGGTGGAGAGCACCGTCAAAACAAAAGAGATGATGACTCTCGCGCACAGCTTCAACTCCATGGCCGGGGCAATCATGAGGCGCGAAAAGCTGCTCGTAAAGAAAAACCGGCAGCTCGAAGCTACAAACAATGATTATCAGGAGCTTCTGAGCTTTGTCACACACGAGCTCAACAACTCGATAGGCTCACTCCTGCTCAACATCTCAATACTCACCGACGGAACAGCAGGGGAGTTTACAGAAGAGCAGACGGAAATCCTGGAGCTCGTTCTGAGAGACGTGGAGAGGTTCCGCGAGATGGTCAGAAACTATCTCAATATCTCGAGGCTGGAGAAGGGCACCCTGAAATACAAGCCGAAGAAAATAACCGTACGAAAGACGATAGTCGCGCCTGTGCTGAAGCGGCTTGAGGGAAGGATCGCTCACAAGAGCATGAAGGTGCTGTGGGACTGGGACGATGAGATCTCGCTGAATGCGGATGCGGATCTTCTTGATATCTGCTACAGTAATCTCATAATAAACGCGATAAAATATGGAAAGGACTGGATAAAGCTCTCCGGCAGGAAGGAGGCCGGGGGGTGGGTCTTCGGTGTGCACAACGGCGGTCCGGCCATACCGAAAGAGAAGATCTCCCTGCTCTTTCAGAAGTTTTCGAGGCTCGTCAAATCAGACGATGGGGCGGGGCTCGGTCTGTATCTCGTGAAGAAGATCGTCGAGCGTCATGGAGGAGATGTCTTCTGCAGATCGGATGAGAGTGAAACAACCAGCTTCTTCATGAAGCTCCCTAATGTGGACCAGCCACATTCTTGATTAAAATATTTTCTTGCCAAAAAGGCAAGAAAATCAATATTAAGGTACTAACGCCGGAAGGTAACGTTAGCCACCATTTCTCACACAGGAATGGGGGGTTCAATCCCCGTTTCTCATGACCAACAGCAAACTGTAAGTAACGGGGCTTTTGGCGCTTTTCTCACCGTAATATTATTTTTTACAGCTGCCAAGTCATCATTTAAACCCCTTGCTATGCAATTTGTGAGAAAACCGCTAAAACCCCCAGCCCTTAATATTTACTGTGATTTGTGAATAATGGGGGTTAGCTCTCGAACGCCGGGAGAGATACTGTAAACGTGCTTCCCTTTTCCGGTTCCGATTCGACCTCTATTCTCCCGTTATATTCGGACAGTACGCGTTTTACAGTTGCGAGGCCCAGTCCTGTTCCGGATATTCCGCTTGTTTTTTGGTTCCGCACCCTGTAGAACTCCTGAAATAGGTTCTGCAGCTCCTCTGGTTTCATGCCGATCCCCGTGTCGGATACCTTTACCACAACCGTACCAGGAACGGATTCTATCTCAATGTCCAGAGTCCCGCCGTCCCGGTTGTACTTGATGCTGTTCGAGATGAGGTTCATGAATATACGGTCAAGGTCCGAGCGATCTGCATTCACATGAAATGGGCCTTCACCGCCCAGAAAGTTCAGGGTGATCTTTCTGGCCTCCGCCTGCCCCCTGTAGAACTCAAGCTGTGAATATATTACATCATGGAGATCAAGGCGCTCAATGGATTTCTCGATCTTTCCAGCCTCGCGTTTGTTTATGTAGAGAAGGTCTCTTATGAGCTCCAGCAGTGCCTCGCCCCGGATCTTGCACCTCTCGAGTATCTCGTGGACCTTTCCCAGTTTTGTATCGAACATACCCGTCTGGATCACGTTGATGTAGTTGATGATTGCGGCGATGGGGCTTTTAAGCTCATGAGTTACCATCGAGATGAACCTGTTTTTGTCCTGTTCGACCTTCCACTCTTCGGTGAAATCGTAGATGATGATGATTACTCCGTTAATATTGTTACCCATTACGAGGGGAGAGATCCGGTACTGCAGCATCGTCTCATTATGCAATCCGTCCAGTATTTTTGTGGTGATCCTACCGGGCTCCGACGAAAGGGCGTCTGATATCGTATCGAGTATCTTCTGCTCACAGAAGAGGTCCTCGACCTTTATCTTCTCATCGAACCTCCTGTCGAGCAGGAACTCCGCTTTCGGATTCATGAGTACGGGCTTTTTTTTAATATTCAGTACAACGAGCCCTCCCTGCATTGCATTTATGAGCTGGCGGGACAGTGTACGTTCAGAGTTGAGTTCAGAGAGGTAGCGTTCATGCTCAGTGATGAGCTTACGCTGCTCGACCGCGCGATCTGTGACTTCTATCAGGTCCACAGGTGTGAACGGCTTGACGAGGAAATCGAATGCCCCGTGTCTCGTCACCTCGACCGCAGCTTCGACCGTCGCGAGGGCTGAGACGATGACAACAACCGTGCGGGTTTTTATTCTGCTGTTTATGTACTCTGTGACCTTGAACCCATCTATTCCCGGCATCTTGAGATCGACAAATGCGATGTCGTAGGGGCTTTTTTTTAAGAGCTCGATTGCAGATTCGCCGTCCTCGGCGGTGTCGACCTGGAAGTGGCGCTTTGTGAGGATTCGTCTGATACCCTCTCTCATGCCCTCTTCGTCGTCGATTACGATGATTTTCATCGATTCATCCATCTTACTGGTTCCTCCCGAACCATTTCTCCCTCTTTGTAAAGCCTTTCGTCAAGAGGTGCAGGTTTTGTGAAAGCCGCTCTGATCCTCGCGAGGATGGGAACATCATCCGGAATCGAGTTTTTCCTCACCTCTATGTCGAGCCTTCCTGTCATCAGGACACCCAGGATGATATCTGGTAACATCTCTTTGAGGATCCGTGACCCTTAAGGGCTTGCGGCATCGGCGTCGAATCCTCTGTCCGTTCAAAAGACCGGCATCGTCGTCTGCAATCAAAAGGTTCGGTAAATTGCACCCCTGAATCTGCCTCAACAGGGGAGCCAAACAGTGTCCTTTGAGTCTTATCTGCGGACTGAAGTCTGCTCCACTGTCCGGAAAGAATGAAGGCTGAAACTAATATAGTTTTTTTGGGGGGATTTTGTCAATCTTTCTGGTATGAGGCCTCATGCCTCATGAGGAGGGGCTGCGCAGCGTCATATCTCTCGTAATATCCTTCGTGGTCTTCGCGCCGGCCACCACCATGGCGGCCCTGAACTCGTTCTTTATCCTGTTGATATAGAAGGAAACTCCGTTCTGGTTTCCTCCTGCAAGTGCTATGAGCACAGGTCTCCCTATCATCACGAGATCTGCCCCCCTGGAGACGGCTTTGAATACGTCCTCGCCGCTTCGTATACCACCGTCGACTATGATGAGCAGCTGGTCTCCAAAAGATTCGCGGACCTCCTCGACCACATCCAGCCCTGAAGGAAGACTTTCGAGTATCCTTCCGCCTCGATTGGACAATACGACTCCCTTTACCCCTGCGTCAACGGCGGTTTGCACATTTCGCGGGGAGAGTATGCCCTTCAGGATGATCGGGACAGGCGCCCTCTTTACGATCTCGGTGAGCCATCGCCCGTCGACAAGGGCAGGGCCGTAACTGTCCCTGAGGTCGACTGAGAGCCCGCAGGCTTTTACCCCCGCTGAGAACACCTCCTCGATGAGCTTCAGGGTCGTACGCTTGCCGTGGTACGGGTTGAAGAACGGAATGCCGTGACCGTAAACCTCGTTGAGAGGTCCCGTCAGATAGGCTGCGTCTTCCCCGGCGTCCTCGTATTCCTTCTGCGCGATACAGCCTATGGTCCCCGATTTTTTTGATCCTTTCAGCAGTATGCTGTTGTACCCGTCCTCCTCGAGGATACCGTTGAGGTTACGCCTTATGTTCGATATCGGTGCAGGGAGTACAGGGAGGTCGAGAGGTATGCCGAATATATCGCTGCCCGTGTTCGTATTGTCTATCCTCTGCAGAAGGTCGGGCAGGATGGCAAGACGTTCGAGCGCCTTTATGTTTCTCTGGAAACCGTAGCCTGCTCCCACTGAACCGATCCCTGGGAGCCACCCCGTGCACTCTCTTCCGTCGCACCGTCTGCACACCGAGCAGACGCCCCCGAGCTTTCCGAGGGCCTCTTTTTTGAGGAGGCCTTCATTGAGCTCGCCCTCGTCGCCCAGAATAATCTTAACGAGCTTGACACCGCGGTTGGCGTCACCGAGCGCTTCCTCCCGGGTTTCAGCTACGGCGATGATGTTACCGCACTTCTCGACATTGTTAGTGGGGATATGTACGGTGTCTCCCTTTTCACAGGTCACAAAGACGTTCTTTACATTCTCCAGAGAAAGGGACTCTGTAATCCCCTTTATCTCGCGGACCGTCCCGCTTCCAGGTATTATGGCTCTCTCGACTGCGACACGGTGGTGTGTCTCGGTGAGGTCACCGGGCGGCTGACCCATTGCGATGTTGATTGCAGCCCGGATGAGGTTTACACCCGTCGAATAGGGATAGGTGTACGCGGACATGAATCCTCCGGAGAGGCGGGAAGCGATCTCTCCTACCTTCGCCCCGTCTGAGGTGATCTTGATGTCGCCTTTCGCGGCGCCGGTTTCGATGCCGAGGGCAAGCACGCCTCTCCTAAAGACCTTGATCGCGTCCTCCACCTGGGGTTCGGGAAGGGAGGTCGGCATGATGTGCCCCGTCTCCACGAAATAGGGGGGAAACTCTATTATACGGTCGGCAATGCCTGTGATGTGTATCTCCTCTTCCCACACGAGGGCATCTATGCTCAGTTCAGGCCCGTCCATGAACGACTCTGTGATGATCTCGCCGCGCGGCGAGGCGTTCTTTGCGCGCTCATAGGCAAATCTGACAACCTCCGGCTTGTTCACTCTCATGACACCGCGTGCACCCATGTTGTCCGCCGGCTTTATCACGAAGGGGAATCCGAGCCTTTTGGAACTGTCGACCACGTCATCATAACTCCAGCAGGAATAGAACTCCGGCTGCGGTGTCCTATTTTCTGCGAGCCTTTTCCTCATTTTGATCTTGTTGGTCGTTGCTTCCGCAACATCGATGCGGTTACCCGGAAGATCGAGTGCGTGCTGTACCGCTGCGACTGTGAGGGACGCATCCGTCCCCACAGTTATGACCCCATTGATGCTCCGTTTTTTCGAGAACTCTTTTGCAACTCGAACAGTACCGTCGACATCGCGTGTTGACATGACGATCGGAAAGTCGGCGAACCTCATGCCGTACGCGTTCCTGTTCAAGTCGGTGACGAGGGTCAAAAGCCCCATCTCCCTTGCCGTTTTTATCGCGGGAGCCTGGAGTATTCCTGCGCCTATTATCATGATGGTCTTCTCGGAATTCAAGCCTGAGCCTTCCTTAAAACAGTATTTATAAAAAAATACCCCTTTCGCTTCTGCTTCTTCAATCAACGCAGGAATGAATCAGGACGAAAATGTTATTAAAAGACGCCGTATCGGCGGTTTAAACCGCCGAGGTGTAAGTAACTTATCCTTTTTGAAACTCGACATCGGTCCCATTTATAGAGCAGGCAACCTGAGGTCTTTTCTTCCCCCGGGTTGATAATTTTTACAACAGGGGACCCGCCGCTTTACGAGCCGAGGGTATTTCGCCTGTCGGTTCAAAAACAGAATATATTGTGATCTGCATCCTAAAAGAAGCAGCTTATATAAGAAGTATCGATCCGATTGTTGCTGACATTAGGGGTTGTTACTCCTTGAAGTGGAGGGAGACCTTTATAAATGATGTCGCCTTGAGCAGCGCAACGAGCTCATCGGAAGAGTCGCTGACCTCGATGATATATGTCGCTATTCTTTTGCTCCGCTGCCGCTCTCTGCAGCGGGCAGTGATTGTTTCCCCTGCATTTACCGGACGAAGATAGCTGATGCTCATGTCGAGTGCGAGGGCTATTCTGCCGTGGCTGTTGGAGGCGAGTGCGAAAGCGACATCAGAGAGAGCGAATATCGTCCCGCCGTGACAGATATCGGCCGCATTGAGGTGGTTTTTTTCTACTTTCATGCGGACGGCTGAGCAGCCTGCTCTGCACTCTATGACCTGCATGCCGAACAGCTCTATGAGCCTGTCCTTCTCTTCGATGAGACCCCTGACACGATCCGCTGTGCTCTTCTCTTCCATAACTGTTTTCCTGTTAACTTCAGTAGCATCTGCCGGCGAACTTATATTATACTACAGCGAGCTAAAGGACAAACTATTTTATCCGATTTTAACAGGTAACCGCAGGAGATTCGGTATCGATTTACTACTTTGCGAAGGCACCTCACTCCCGTTTCTTACAGATCGAAGCAGATATGTGACTCTGCCGGAAAAATAACGTTTCTATTGATATGGAGGCGAACTGCGTAGAGCCATTACTTCGGCCCGCAAAGAACAGCAGATAAAAGATCCAAACCGAGGCTTTCGGCCTATTTAAGTGTAATCCTGTGCTGACTGTTACAGTTGCGCTGTTTACAGTTATACTGGTTACAGTTATTATGAGAGGTTCTAACCCCCATTTCTCACAAAACTTTGTAAATATTTGGACATAGGGGGTTTAATCCCCGTTTCTCATGATCAACAGCAAACTGTAAGTAACGGGGCTTTTGGCGCTTTTCTCACTGTAAACTCTATTTTTTACATAAAAATATAAACTACTATCATATCATCACTAAGCTCCGTTAATATGCAATTTGTGAGAAAACCGCACTAAGGGTTCCGAAATATTTTATTATTAACAAAGGACTGATTATCTTACACTATTGAATGGAAAACAGGAGTAGGTTCCGGCAGGAATAGGTTCCGGCAGGAGGAGGCTTGTGGTGGGAATAGATATTCTCGTCTGCATGAAGCAGGTTCCCGATACCCAGAAGGTGAAAATCGACCGCGAGAGGGGTACTCTTGTCAGAAAGGGAGTTCCCAGCATCACGAATCCGTTCGACGAAAGTGCGCTCGAGCTTGCGCTCGGAATGCGAGAGAAGGCCGGCGGTACTGTGACTGCTCTTACGATGGGAATACCGGATTCAGCGTGTATCCTGATGGATGCGCTGACCCTCGGAGCGGACCGGGGCTTTCTTGTGACAGGGAGCGATTTCGCAGGAGCGGACACTCTGGCCACTTCCTACGCGATAAGCAGGGCGATAAACGCTGTTGGGAGGTTCGACATACTGCTTTTCGGCAAACAGGCCATCGACGGGGACACGGCCCAGGTAGGTCCGGAAGTCGCAGGGGAGCTCGGTATACCTGTCATTACATTTGTTGTAGACGTACGGGAGATAGGCGAGGAAAATATCGTTGTAGAGCGGGCGGTAGACGGGGGGCGGGAGGTCGTAGAAACCGGATTTCCCGTAGTACTCACCGTGGTCAAGGCGGACAGAAGGCTCCGAATTCCCACGATGGATGGTATCATATCATCTTTTGGAAGGGAAGTAGTAAAGCTGGGCCCTGAGGACATCGGGGCTGATAGGGAGCGGTGCGGGCTCAAGGGTTCTCCCACGAGAGTGAAAAAAATTTTCTCGCCTTCGTCTGAATCCACCGTGACCTACCTCGAGGGGAGCGTTGAGGAGAAGGCTTCAGGATTTGTCGATATCGTCAAAAGAAAGGGGTTGTGACGGTGAGAGGTGAAAAAGAGCTCTGGGTCTTTGCCGAGCGATGGCATGGAGAGATACACTCTGTAACATACGAGCTCCTCACTAAGGGCCGGGAGCTCCTCACATGCGGCGGTCGTCCGGATAAAAAACTCGGTGGGGACCGTGAAAACCTCGTTGCCGTTGTTTTCGGGAAAGTTACCCCCGACGAGCGGAAAAAGCTCGGAGCATACGGTGCAGGGAGGGTGATTTCCCTTCTGGGAAGCGAAGGAGGTTCAGGAACGTATATAGGCAAGGCCCATCTTCTCGTCTCCGTGCTGCAGGAGTGCAGGCCCTCTATTCTCCTTGCAGGTGCGACTGCAATAGGAAGAACTATCATGCCGCTCGCTGCCGTAAAGCTCCGTACCGGGCTCACCGCGGACTGCACCGAGCTCGAGATCGACCCTGAAAGAGGGATTCTTCTCCAGACCCGTCCCGCATTCGGAGGCAATGTACTGGCAACGATAGAATGCGCACAAACGAGGCCTCAGATGGCAACCGTGCGCCCGCATGTATTCCGTATGAAGAAAGAAAAAACCTCACAAGCGGCGCAGGTGACGGAGAAACGCTACCCCTCCAGGATACAACAGCCTTTCCGTATAATAGAAAAGATCGTCGAAGAGGAGATGTTCGATATCACGGGGGCAAAGGTCATAGTGGCGGGAGGGAGGGGTCTCGGGAGGAAGGAGGGGTTCTCCATCCTCGAAAGGCTTGCCGGAAAGCTCGGAGGAGTCGTGGGGGCATCGAGAGGTGCAGTTGATCTTGGGTGGATAGGTGCCGCACACCAGGTCGGACAGACTGGCCATACGGTGACACCGATACTGTACGTTGCGTGCGGAATCTCGGGCGCGGTGCAGCACCTCGCCGGGATGAAGGGCTCTGAGACGATAATCGCGATCAATGAGGACCCGGAAGCACCGGTTTTCGAAGTGGCCGATTACGGGATCGTGGGTGACCTTTATGAGGTGATCCCGAAGATAATCGAGAGGATGGAGTAGATTGACTCACAGGCATACAGGTATATACACGGCTGAAGCTGAAGACAGTGGAATGAGGATAATCGAGGGCCAAGAGCACATCGAGCGGGACTACCCCGATTACCTCAGAGACGAATCGAACATGCACGGTACAGGTGCCAGCAGGCTCTTCTTCCCGCGGACCGAAGAAAACCTCCTCTGGGTCGTGCGCGAAGCGCTGAGACGGGGAGAGAAACTCACAATATCGGGAGGAAGGACAGGTATATGCGGCGGCTCAGTACCCGAAGGAGGGTGGATGCTCAGCCTGGAGCGGATGAACCGGGTGAAAGGGATTTATAAGAGCGGCGACGGGTTCGAGATCGAGGTGGAGAGCGGTATGAGGCTCAGCGAGCTCGGCGTGTTCGCGAGGTCCAGAAGGCTGGTTTCAGACAGTGCCGCTGTCATCAGCGATGCTGGCGCAGAGTTTGCCCGTGCCAAACGGCCTTACTTCTATCCTCCTGACCCTACGGAAACGACGGCAACGATAGGGGGGACCGTAGCAACGAACGCCTCCGGAGCGAGGACCTTCTTCTACGGGCCGACGAGGCGCTACGTTACAGGTATCAGTCTCGTTCTTCCGACAGGCGAGCTTCTTGTCATAAGGAGAGGGGATGTTGCGGAAAAGGACGGCTGGTTCACGGTAGGCAGGAAGCTCGGTCCGCCTCTGAAGGTTCCTTCTCCGCAGTACCTGATTCCGTCCACGAAACACTCGGCGGGTATCTATTCAAAACCCGGGATGGACCTTATAGACCTTTTCATCGGGAGCGAGGGCATCCTTGGGATCATCGCCTCTGTGACGGTTCGTCTGCTTCAGGAACCTCTCGGATACTTCGCAGGAATCGGATTTTTCGGGGACGAGGCCCGTGCACTGAGGTTCGTCACGTCTGCGAGGAGGATGAAAAAGGGTCCGCTCGCCCTCGAGTACTTCGACTCTTCATCCCTCCTGCTGCTGGAGGAGACGAGGCGAAGACAGGGGCCGACATCGGAGATCCCTGATATACCTGAAGGAGGGAACGGGACCTACGCTGTGTACTTCGAGAGCGTGTTAGAAGGTGCGGAGGACCTCGAGAGATGCGCGGTAGATTACAGGAAGCTCATAGAATCGGCCGGCGGTGATACGGGTATCGCCTGGGGTGCGGTGAACAAGCGAGATCTCGTGCGGCTGAAGAGTTTCAGGCATGCCCTCCCCGAGACCGTAAACAGCACGATATCCGAGATGAAGAAGCGCGATCCCGGCATACACAAGGTCGGAACCGATATGGCTGTACCTGACGAGCACCTTTCTGATATGGTGGCCTTCTATCGGGAAGTTCTTGAGAGAGAAAGCATTCGGCACGTGATTTTCGGTCATATAGGGAACAATCACCTGCACGTGAACCTCATCCCGAAAGACAGCGATGAGCTCGTGCGGGCAAAGCGGCTCTATGAGATCTTTGCGAAAAGAGCTGTAGAGTGGGGGGGCAGCGTGTCCGCGGAGCACGGGATCGGAAAGCTCAAGCGGCAGTACCTGTCTGTGCAGTACACCGGAGAAGAGATAGAGGAGATGCGGACGATCAAAAAGGCCGTTGATCCCGAGGGTGTTTTAAACCCGGGGGATGTGCTGGAATGAGAGATCGACAGGTACCCACTCTTTCTTGCTCCCGACGATAGACTGTTTTGCTCATATTACAAAAAGCGTTACAGATGATGGCAGCCTTGCGGCCGGGGATCTCCCGCCTTAAAAGTTTGGCAGATGTTCTTCGATATCTCGATAAGACAAGGTCTTACGGGAGCCGTCCTGCAGGAGAGTGCTGTTATTTCATCTCATGAGAAGGCAGCGGTCCCGCCTTTGGTAATACTGTAGGGTAAAACTACTTGATTGTGCTATTGTAATGATATAGATTTTGTGTCAATAAATTCGATATTCGGTGTTACAAATGAAGCTTTCGTACAACTGTCTCTCGAAATTAGTCGATCTGCACGATATCGACCCTGACGATGTCGCCTTGCGTCTCACAATGGCAACGGCGGAGATTGAAGAAGTGCAGGAGGTGGGGGACGACCTCGATGGAGTCGTGATAGGAAAGATCCTCGAAGTGACGAGTCACCCCGATTCGGACCACCTTTTCCTCACGAAGATAGACGTGGGGAGTGAAATCCTCGATATCGTGAGCGGCGCACCGAACACGAAAAAGGGAGTGTCCGTCCCGGTTGCGCTCGTCGGCGCAAGACTCCCAGGAGGCACAAAGGTAAAAAAGGCGAAGCTCAGGGGTATCGAATCTTTCGGGATCGTCTGCTCCGAGAAGGAGGTTGGAGCGAGTGACGATCACACTGGGCTCTGGGTTCTCGACGGTGACGGAGTCGATGACAGTAAACTCGTTCCAGGTATGCCGCTGCCCACGCTCTTTCCGACGAAAGATTACATAATGGAGATAGACAACAAGAGCATTACAAACAGGCCTGACCTCTGGGGGCACTACGGGTTCGCGCGGGAGCTCGGCGCCGTGTACAGGAGGCAGCTCAAACCGCTCTACTCTCCGAAGATATACGCCAGCATCTATAAGGCGGACGGGACGATGCCTCTGAATGTGGAGGTGCATGACACCGACCTCTGCGGTAGGTACACGGCTCTGATGCTCGAGGGGGTCGAGGTGCGGCGCTCGCCGTACTGGCTCAGAAGAATGCTTTTGACCCTCGATGTGCGGCCTATCAACAACATAGTGGATGTTACCAACCTCGTGATGCTCGAGGCCGGACAGCCGCTCCATGCTTTCGATGCATCGAAGCTCGAGCGGAACACTATCGTCGTACGGAGAGCGAAAAAGGGCGAGACATGCACCACTCTGGACGGCGCGGTGAGAGAGGTGTCAGAGGAGGCGCTCCTCATCGCAGATCCCCAAAAGGCTGTTGCGGTGGCGGGCGTTATGGGAGGACAGAATTCGGAGATAGGTGAGCTGACCGAGCGGATCGTTATTGAATCCGCGAATTTCGACCCTGTGAGCGTTCGGAGAACAGCAGCCATGCTCGGATTGCGCACCGAGGCCTCGAACCGTTTCGAGAAGAGCATAGACCCCGAACTTACAGTGACCGGGATCGCCGGCTGCGTCAACTATTTCGAAAAACTTCTTCCCTCTCTTACTATCTGTTCGAAGCTCGCTGATGTATTCAAAGCCAGAAGAAAGAAGGTTGTGATATCCCTGAACACGGAATGGGTTTCAAAGCTTCTCGGCACTGAGGTCACCGGGGAAGCTGCATCGGACATACTGAGAAGGCTGGAATTCGATGTGGAAGAGCAGGACGGGGGAAACCTGCGGGTAGCGGTCCCCAGCTTCAGGGCAACGAAGGACGTGGGGATACCTCACGATCTTGTGGAGGAGGTGGGTAGGATATACGGGTACAACAACATCGATCCTGTCCTCCCCCCGATAGAGAGTTCACCGGTACACAGAAACGAGCGGTTGTTCCTCATAAGACGGTTGAAGACGCTTCTCTCAAACGAGCTCGGGCTCACCGAGGTATTCTCCTACTCTTTTCAGGAAGATGCGGTACTCGATCTCTTCTATAAAGGCAAACAAGAATTTGTGAGCCTGCGTAATCCGATAAGCTCGACCCTCTCGAAAATGAGGAGGAGCCTCATACCCGGACTCTTTTCGTTCGTCGAGAAAAACTTTACTTTCAGAGCCGCGTTTTCCCTGTTCGAGATCGGCTCTGTATACGGTCCCAAAAGGGGGAGCGAAGGCCTGCCGGCCGAGCGAAAGACGGCGGCGGCTCTCATCTTGAGAGAACAGGGAGCCCGCCCGGTATTCTTTCACGCAAAGGGAAGACTCGAAAGGCTTTTTTCAAAGCTCGGCTTGAATGATGTTGCGTTTGTTCCTTTTGATAGGCGAAAAGGAAATGACCGGTCCTTCGACATAGCGGGCGCGGGAGACCATGACAGCTATCATCCGGGGAGATCTTCCCTGCTTGTCTCTGGAGGAATCTGCTTCGGCCTCATCGCTGAGCTCAATCCCAGGCTTCTGAAGACAGCCGGTGTTGATTTCCATACCCACAGGATTGCGGTCTTTGAGCTCGACCTCTCGCTCTTCGGAGAGCTCGTGAAGATGGAGAGCTCGAAGAAGTATGAGGCTATTCCAAGATTCCCCGAAGTCGTACTCGCCCTCGCATGCGTTGTCGACGAAGATGTCCACGTGAAGGAGGTCGAGAACTTCATCCGCTCCTATCGATCGGAACTGTTGAAGAATGTCGAGTTGTTCGACATCTACCGGGGAAAGCCCCTTTCTGAGGGAAAGAAGAGCCTCGCCTTCAACCTGTACTACCGCAAAGAGGACAGGACCCTCACAGAGGATGAGGCAAACAAGGTCCACGAAAAGATCGCCGGAAGTATAAGAAAACACGGCTGGGAGCTCCGCTGACCGTCCTGATTTGATTCCAGGCTCCACTGTTTCAAACCACGAACCGTTTCAGACTCGATACCCAAAAAAGGGTTCGAGCACCTGGAGAAGATACCGATAATAGACCCAGGAGATTTCGATCTGAAGATCATCGATCTAAAGATCATCGATCCAAGGATCGGTGATCTTCCTTGAGAGGGTGCACCGGGAAAGTACCCGGTTCTTTAGGAGAGCGGGTTCACACGTAACCGGATACTTGTTCTGAAAGAACGATATCACGATGGGAGAATAAGATGGGTTTACTCAGCAAGGCCGCGACGATGAGTGAAAAAGAGGAGAAGGGAAAACATGAAGGGTTGATGGAAAAGTCCTCGCTTCTCTCTGAATCAAGAACAAGGACTGGGCTGCTCGAAAGGGCGGAAAAACTTCTGCAGTCCGAGGAATCCGAGGCAGAAGAGGGAGAAACGCAAGGCCTTTTACAGAAGGCTCGGGCTCTCACTGAAAAGAAGGAGCCTATCGAAGGGGGCCTTCTCGAAAAGGCTGAAGCAGTTGAAAAGAGAGAGGAAGGCCTTCTGGAAAAGGTGACGGTAGTGGAGGAAGAAGGCTTTCCGAGGGCAGGTCTTCTTGAGAGAGCGATAGAACAGAAGAAGCGCGGGGAGAAACCGTCGCGAAAAAAACCGGCGGCTAAAAAGCCATCGGCCGAAAAGCCGACGCGAAAAGAGCCTGCGGCAGCAAAGCTAACGGCTGACAAGCTGACAGCTGACAAGCTGACAGAGCTTGAAGTGACTGAGAAGTATGAAGGGCGAGATCTGCAGGCGCGGGTGACAGAGAGGGATCTCTTCGGCGCGGCCGAGCTATTTTCCCGCATTATCGAAGAAGAGGGGTACGAAGGGCTCTTAAGTCATATCCTCCGAACCGCTTGTGAGCTCGGTAAGGGCAGGTCCGGGATGCTCTTCGCCCTCAAGGGTGAGAAATACAGTGTGATAGCCGCCCACGTCAAGGGGAAACAGAAAAAGGGAGTGGGACGGCAGAGCTACAGGAAGGGTTCGGAGCTCGTTAAACTTCTCAATAAGGCCGAATCGAAGCTGGTTCAATCCTCTCTCATCGTGAAGGAGCCTATTAAAGCGATAGAACCGTGGGTGGCGGTTCCGATATTCGCCGGCCCGAGGCTTACAGGCTTTTTCATTGTCGGCGACAGGCCGAAGAGGGCGAAGGTAGAGCCGCAGGACCTCCTGTTTCTGTCATATCTCTCCGCGCTGTTCGTGAACGATTACGCCCTGCGGGAGGATATCCGGTCATTGGAGGAGAAGCTTTTCGTCATGAAAGAGGAAAAGGACAGGGTCCTGGGCCTGTACGACTACTCGGATGAGAGAAAGGGCAGAATCAAGGACGCGCTCGACCGCTGCTCGGACATGTTTCACATAGATACCGCGCTGCTGGTGACAGGATATGAGAGAAAAGGATCTCTGGACATACCCTGCGGGATCGGTATTACCGACGACGAGAGGAGAAAATTCAAGATCACTCGGGGCGACAGGGAGATAGCCGGTATCGTGAGCAAAGGAGAGCCAAAGGTGCCAAAGGATGCGGGAAAGAGGCTCTCTCTTCTCGCCAAAGAGCTTGAAAGGGAGTTTCGAACCTACATCGTCGTTCCGGTGGTCTTCCACGGAAACACACTCGCAACTCTCATCGTGCTCGATATGAAAGGCGGCCGAATGAGGATTTCGAAGAGGACAAAGGCAGAGCTTTCGCACACCGCCAGGTTCTTCGTCTCCTACCTCCTCTACGACAAGCTCATGGAGATCGATCCGTTCGAGAGCCTCGAGTTCGATATAGAAAGTACTTTACGGGAGTCCGAGCGCAGGGGCGGACTGATCACACTGGTAACCTGTACGGTGAGAAACATCGATAAGAGGATGGACAGCGAGAAATACGCGAGGTACAGGGCGGCATACGAACGGTTATACAGGTCGTGCAGAGAGATCGTCGCCGAGGATGGATCGGTAAGGATGGTTTCCTGGAAGAGGATCGTTATCTTCATCCATGATTTCGGATCTGAAAGGGTCGACGGGATTATCGGCCGCATACGAGAGCGGTTTTCAAAGATCGTAAAGAGAGAGGGCCTGCAGAAGCTTACCATCTCCCTCAAGGCGATACCTTAT
>DATKZJ010000158.1:0-14367 GCA_035527995.1 Spirochaetota bacterium
GAGCTTCACGAGGTCCTCGCCCGTTCGAACGAGCCACCTGAAAACCTGAACGATCTCGCCCGCTCGGGCGACAAAAAGGCGGTTCGAGAGATCGAAAACAGTGTACCGGTACAAGCGTGCTATGATGCTCTTCGCCGTCTCAAAGGTGAGGACCTCTCCCTCCTCGAGGTAGTTGATGATATGCTCTGCCTGGCTCTTCAGCTCGAGCTTCCCGGTTCCCGTTACCTCTATGATGTACTTTACGGCATCGGGCTTCGTCTCGACACCGATACTCTTCAGGTATCGTGAAAGCCAGCGCTCCCCTTCGCTCTGGAACATCGGCCAGAATACAGCTACCTTCCCGGTATCAGCCGCAGCGGTTTTGGTACTTTTCGGTACAGAGGTCTTATCTGTGAGCAGAAGGAGGACAGTATCGGAAATGGGGGCCTTCACATAATCCAGGAGAGGCTTAATGTTTCCGATGCGGTCGAAACTGTGCACTATCACCATCCTCTTATCCGAAAAGATAGAGGAGGTTGCCAGGGTTTCCACTATTTCATAAACCGAAGCCTCGTCTCCAAAGAAGACGGAAGAGCCCGACTCTTTTTGTTCTTCATCGCCGAAGAGATTCTCTTTCAGGGCGGATATCACCTCTTCTTTGGCCCCCCGGTCCTCCCCGAGCAGGAGGTATGTCGGCCACACCTTACCTCTCTTGATCTCTGCGAGTATCGTATCAGCTGCTCCCATGTTCCCTCAATCCCTGATTGACAATCCCCGACCGAACAATCCCTGATATCCTGGCTTATCTCTTGATCTCGATACCGAGCTTTTTAACAAGCTTGTAGAGGTTTGATCTCTCGATTTTCAGCACCTGTGCCACCCTTGATATGTTATAGCCGTTTTCACGGAGGGTTGTTTCTATTAGACTCTTCTCGAAGCCCTCCCGCGCTTCTCTCAGGCTCTTCGAGCCGGAGAATACCAAGGGTTTCTTGTAAGAGGGGATATTGCTAATCACATCTTCTATGCTGATGTTCTCCCCTGCCGCCAGAATACTGAGGCGCTCCATAAGGTTTTTGAGCTCCCTTATATTACCCGGCCATGTATACTCCTCACTCAGAAAATCAAGGGCCTTTCGATCAATCGATTTCTTTTTTTTATTGTTCTCGTTTGCAAACAGTTCGAGGTAATAGTCAATGAGAACGGGGATATCCTCCCTCCTTTCTCTCAACGGATTGATATGAATGGGAACGACATTCAGCCTGTAGTAGAGGTCCTCTCGAAAACGCCCTTCATTTATCTCCAGGATTATATCCTTGTTCGTCGCGGCAATCACCCTCACATCGATTTTGATCGGCTCGACTCCTCCCACTCTCTCGAACTGCATCTCCTCGAGGACCCTCAAAACCTTTGACTGCGCATCGAGGCTCATGTCTGCGATTTCATCGAGAAATATCGTTCCGTTATCGGCAAGCTCAAACTTTCCCTTCTTGTCCTCTATTGCCCCGGTAAACGACCCCTTCTGATGGCCGAAAAGCTCCGCCTCGATGAGGGTATCTGGAATGGCGGCACAGTTCACCGCTACAAACGGGGCGTCTTGACGCCTGCTCCTGTCATGTATCTTTCGAGCGACAACCTCCTTGCCGGTCCCATTCTCACCTGTTATCAGCACTCTCGAGTTACTATCTGCACAGCTTGTGATGAGACTTTCGATCTCCTTGTAGGCCCTGCTTTTCCCCTCAACCATGTGGTATCTCTTTTGCGTTGCCTCTCTGAGGATGATGTTTTCACGTCTGAGCCTGCTGATCTTTACTGCATGATCCACTACATTAAGAACCCTCTCCAGCGAAAGCGGTTTTTCTATGAAATCGAAAGCTCCGATCTTTGTGGCTTTTACAGCGGCATCTATCGTCCCGTGCCCGGAGATTATTATAATCTCGACTTCGCCGTATTGTCTCTTGACCCTGTCGAGCACCTCCATTCCGCCTATCTTTGGAAGCCAAAGATCCAGAAGCATGACATCGATCCGATCTTTTTTTAAAATATCGACCGCCTGCTTCCCGTCCTCGGCTACCAGCACATGGTACCCTTCATCCTCGAGCACATCCTTCAGGGTTTCCCTTATGTTCTTCTCATCATCAACAACAAGAACTGTTTTCATGCTTCATTGAACTCCATGTGGAATGTTGTCTCCCCCGGTTTCGACTCAAACCAGATCCTTCCGTTGTTGTCAATGACGATCTTCTCGACAATGGTGAGACCGAGTCCGGTTCCCCTTCCGTCCTTTGAAAAGTATGGGTCAAAGATCTTCTCCCTGATATCTTCCGGGATCCCCACACCGTCATCATTCACGGACACGGTGTAGTAGCCCTCCTTACCCTTGCTTCTGTAACACTCGACAGTAACATTTCCCTCCTGGGGTATCGCATTGATGCTGTTGTAGAAAATATTCAGAAACGCCCTTCTTATCTGAGCCTTGTCAATGAGAAGATATACGTTGTCCTCGCTATGGTAAAATGAAAAGCTTATCTCCCTGTAGGATTCTTTCAGGAATCCGATTATATCATCGATCAATGGAACAATATCGGTACGCTGAAGCTTGGTTTCAGGAAACCGGGCAACCTTGCTGAATTCATTCACCATTTCATTGATATTGTTGACTTCCATGATAATGGTGTTAATACCTTTCGCGAGGACCTCCCTGTACCTATCATTCCTTTTATAGAGCTTGAGGAGCCGCTCAGCAGACAGCTTAATCGGTGTGAGCGGATTCTTGATTTCATGGGCTAGCCTCCGGGCGATGTCCCTCCACGCCGCAATCCGCTCCGAGTGCTTCACAAGCTCCTTGTTTACCCGGAGGTCCTCCGTCATCTTGTTGAAAGAGTCGATCAGCAGCTTCAACTCGTCCTTGGCCTCGATCTCCACTTTGTAGTCGAGCTTATCGGACGCGACCTTCTGAGTTGCAATCGCAAGTTCCCTGATAGGAATCGTTACATCCTTCGATATGCTGAAGCTCAGGTAAAAAGTAAGGAGGACGATGGGCATTGTGACAACAATATAAAACAGAACAACAATCACCCTGATGGGGTCCCGGATTATCTTAAGTGTGCGGTAGTTCTGGAGTCCAAGCGATATCTGGCCGGTGTATCCCTGTATCGAATCCGGGATCTTTCGTACAAGAAAGACCCGCCCCAGCTCGGAGTTATCCGAAGGCACTATAAGGTATTCGCTGTTACCGATGTACACTCTCTTCCAGCTTTCCATCTCTGGATCGAGCCCTTCGAGCCCCTCAATACCTGCCATAACGGCAGGGTCTTTTGCGTACACCGACTTCATCTGTTTCTCGTCCCTTAGATAGACGAATACCCCCTCGATCGTAACGTACTCGTTACGGGCAATCTCCTCCTCTGTACAGTCCCGGCAGCTGCTATCCCACTCTCTCTCGCTTTCTTCGGAGAACTTCGTGTAGAGTTCTTTCGAAACCTCGATTGCGTCTGTAAGGGAACTTTCTATTCCGCTCACGAACCACAGGCTGATGCTCTTTGAAATGAGGTTGTTCGAGACTATAGAAAGCGGCACGATAGGAATCGAAGCGATGATAAGAAAGAAGAGAGTCAGCCTGAACCTGAATCTTGATCCCTCCTTGTTCTTGATCCTGTCCACTACGACCTGGAAGAGGTTGTATAGAACAAAAATGAACATTACACCGAATATGAAAAGAAGGATGATGAGCAGGGGCCTGTTTTTGGTAATCACCTGGAGGAGAAGAATCGGTTCAACCTTGAAGCTGATATAGATAACCGTTATCACGAATACCGTGAATACGCTGATGATACCGATAAGGATGATCGTCTCTCTCTTCAGGGGCCTTTTTTGTTTCATCATACTGTCATTTCTTTAAAGTGAAAGGGCTCGAGTAAATCCAGTCGCTCTCGTAGTTCCAGGGATCGAAGAAGTACAGGAATATACCGAAGGGTGGGTAGAGTTTGATAGTCTGGATGTATATCTTGGCTCTCAGCGAGACCTCCTCGTCCGTGCTCAGGGAAGCCGCATCTATGACGGTGGGGCTTATCATCTCATTGACCTTGCTCACTATATTAGAAGCTCTCTTGACCTGCTGTACACTCCTCGGCTCTTCGTTCTCTATCACAAAACCGTTCTCCCAGACATCGTAGGATATTGTGAGCTCCTCGACCTTCTCCCTCAGGATGTCCTGCCCACGACTTAAGAAACCTTCACTCCGTGTAAGCTGGAAGTTTATCTTGAGTTTCGCGGTAATACCGTTTCGTATGGCATCAACAGTATCGTACGAGATGGACCCTTGAAGAGAGAAGAAGACGTTGATCTGCCCGTCTGAAACCGTGTTCCTTTGGAACTGAATTGTGAGGTTTTCGGCACAGGCACCGCCTGCGCCTAAAAGAACAAGGAGAATGACTGTTACTATAGTTGCTGTCTTTCTTTTCATCTTCATTCGTCGAATCGAAACTTGTACTCCACGCTCATAATATCCTGGCCGAGAGAAAAATCAAACCCCTCCTCACTCCGGTGATAGAAGTATCTTCGGTTGTAGTTGTTTGCCGAGTTTACTGCGTCAATTACATTGTAGAACCTGAGTGTCAGAGACCCGGCAAAGTACAGAAGGGTTATAATCTTTGTTCCCGAGTCGAATGAATCCCAGCTTATATTGATTATTTCCCCGCTGCTCGGCGCATACTTGCTGTTAATATGGCTGATGAGGAGTATCAGAGCGACCTTATCAACAAGATCGGCCGCGATGAAGATCGAACCCTTCGTATACTCATTGCAATACATCTGGCCCGTCCCCATCATTAGCCAGGAGAGAAGTCCGGCCACAAATGGGTCCTTTTCTGTAGGGTATATTCTCACAGGTGCGTCTGGAACCTCCTCCTGGGCAAAACCGGCCCACGACGAGAAGAATACTATCAGTATGACAACGGTTATGATATAGATTGCTGTCCTGCTCATAGAACCATCCTGAAAAGAGTATTTTAGAACCTTCCCTGTAACCCCAGGATAACGCTCTCGCCTTCAATATCGTACTGGAAGTTTGTATAGAGCTCTTCCCCAAATGCCTTATTGTAGCTGCGGGTCGTGTTGACGGCATCGATCACATTGACGATGTGGACCACGGCGAGAGCTATACCGAGTGCGAGGGCCACCCTCTGTTCGTTGCTCTCGAAGATATTGTCCTTTGACTTCAGATTCACCCCGACCCCCATGTTCCCGGTCACATCGAGCTTCAGCTCGACAAATGGCATAACCGCAGCAACGAGAAGAGAGTTCTCCACGACCCAGAAAAGCGCCCCCTTGATTATTGAACCGGAGTACATCTGTCCGAGTCCCGGAATATACCAGGAGAGGGCCGCTGCAAGGATAGGGTCCTTCCTCACGTACGTCTCGCCTTCTATGCTGAAACAAAGAGCCGGCACAGTGAATAACAGAAGTGTCAAGATAACCGCTACTGTTCTTTTCATGACTTGACCTCACTGTCAATATCTGATTCTAAAAGTCTTACAAGGGCCTCCATCGCCTCCTCTTCATCTTCACCGTCGGCGATGACCTTGACCTTCGTACCAAAAGCGGCAGCGAGCATCATCACACCCATTATGCTCTTCGCATTCACCTTGTCGTCATCCTTTTCGAGGAAAATATCAGACTTGAAACCGTTCGCCTTCTGCACGATGATTGCTGCAGGCCTCGCATGAAGCCCCGATTCGTTTTGTATAGTTAGTTCCCTTTCTACCATACACTAACCCCTATTTCTCACAAAACTCTGTAAATGATTGGACATAGGGGGTTCAATCCCCGTTTCTCATGACCAATAGCAAACTGTAAGTAACGGGGGTTTAATCCCCATTCCTTATGTGCAATCGTAATAGGAAGGTCAATACCCATTCCTTTACGAAGGAATGGGTATTTAAGCGCTTTTCTCACTGTAACATGAAAATATAAACTACTTTCATATCATCACTAAGCTCCGTTGATATGCAATCTGATTGCATAGCAATCTTTGAGAAAACCGCACTAACCCGCCAAACATTATTTCGTGATGAAACTATGCTATAGTAAAAAAGGCTTTTCAGCAAGTTAAAAAATCTAACGGTTGGACTTGGGGTCGTTGGGTATGAACTTCCCTGTTTTCATAAGGGGAGAGGACTACTCCTTACTGTTCTTATGCTTCTCTTCCTGAATTCTCTTATAAAGCTGCCTCTCGAAATCCTTCGCCGAGTCGTATCCCATCTTGAGAAGCCTGTAGTTCATGGCTGCCGTTTCCATAAGAATCGGGATATTTCTCCCCGGTTTGACCGGAATCGTAAAGAGCGGGACCTCAACGCCGAGTATCGTATAAGCAGACTTCTCGAGGCCGAGACGGTCATACTCACCCTTTGCATCCCATTCCACGAGGCTGATAACGAGCTGGACCTGCTTTTGGTCCCTTATGCCGCGGACACCGAAGAGGTGGTTGATATTGAGAATACCGAGGCCCCTGATCTCCATGTGATGCTGTATGATCTTTGCACCGCTCCCTATGAGAAGTGTATCTGCTATGGATCGTATCTCCACGATATCGTCGGCTACGAGACGGTGCCCCCGCTCGATGAGCTCGAGCGCGCACTCACTCTTGCCTACTCCGCTCTTGCCTACGATGAGGATTCCTACTCCGAAAACCTCGACGAGCACCCCATGAACGCTCGTCCTCGGTGCAAACTCGTCCTCGAGAATCTTCGTAAGCCTCGTGGTAAGGATATTGGTAGGGAGGGAAGAAACGAGCACAGGAATAGTCGCTTTATCCGCAAGCTCTATAAAGATGGACGGCGGCTCGTTACCGTGTGAGAAGAGACAGCACGTGACTGGGTAGTTAAAAAATCTGTAAAGGTTGTCAAGCTTGTCGTCTTCCAGGAGGGTCTTTAGATAGAAGTACTCACCGCGTCCGAATATCTGGATCTTTTCGTAATCGAAGTATTCGTAATCTCCTGCGAGGGTTAAACCAGGCCGGTTGATATCGTATGTCGAGATTTCCTTCTGAAGCGTCTCATCATTTGTTACGACACGAAGATGAAGGAGGTCCTCAGCCTCATGTCCGAGCTGCAGAAGCCTCTCGATTGTAATACACTTGCCGTTCTCCGGAATATCCATCATTCTCCCTCTTGTTCTGAGTGTCACCTGCGGTGTCACAGCCGGTGTCACCTGCGGTGTCACCGCAGGTGAGCTGTCAGGAAGTTGACTCCTCAAGTTTGTTCGTTCCAGCCGCCACCTCGCTCTCCTTCAGCGGTATCACCCTCTTGTTGATAATCTTATCCCTGTACCTGTGAAGTTTCTCCTCTATCTTATCAAAGAGGAGATCGAGCACACCAAACACATCCTCTAATTTTGCGAAGATGTGGATAATCTTTCGCTTCACATTTATATTCACCTCGGCAAAGTAAATGTGTCTCTCCCTTTTGAGTATCAGTTTGAAATCATATACATAATCGATATAGTGATCGAGCTTCTTCATATTTTTTTCTATATAGGCCCTGATCTGAGGGGTGATCTTCACTTTTCTACCGGTGATTGAGACGTTCATAATATCCTCCTGAGGTTTGATGGCAGAATATTGAGTTCCTTTCTGTACTTTGCTACGGTTCTCCTCGCAATCATTATTCCTCTCTGGGAGAGAAGCTCGGCGATCTTCTGATCGCTGAGCTGCCGCTTCGACTTTTCGTCCAGCACAATATCCTTTATCATCTCTTTTACACTCGTTGAAGAGTACTCCCTGCTTCCGTAGGCGGGAATTGTATTGGAGAAGAAATATTTCAGCTGAAATACACCGAACGGGGTCTGCACGTACTTTGAGGAGGTTATCCTCGAAATCGTCGATTCATGAAGATCCAGCTTGCCTGCAATGTCTTTGAGAACCAGCGGTTTGAGGTACTTTGGCCCGTTCCTGAAGAAATCCATCTGTTCTTCAAGGATGGCCTTTGTCACCCGAACCAGTGTACTCTCCCGCTGTTCTACCCAGTAAATGAAGTTCTTTGCCCTCTGTACCTTTTCTGCTACGAATCCCTTGACACGTTTGTCGCTGCTCCTCCTTCTCCTTAGGTTTTCGAAATAGCTGTTTACCCTGAGCTTCGGTATAAACGCGTTGTTCGATTCTACCTCGAACCCCTCTTCCTTCTCTTCAATGATAACATCCGGGATGATATACTTTATCTCTCCAGAGTAAAACTGCCGTCCGGGATACGGCTCCAAGCTCGAAATGACGGAGAACGCCTCCTTCACCTTTGAGACCGGGACCTTGAGCTTCTTTGATATCTCCTCGAGCTTTCTCAGCTTTATTTCATTGAGAAAATCCGTTACGATACGCTCGGCAAGAGGATAGCTTCCCTTTGACCTCAGCTGCAGAACGAGGCACTCCGAAATATCTCTCGCTCCCACTCCGGGAGGATCGAGACCCTGTATTACCCGCAGAGCTCTCTCGAACTCCGGCGCGGACAACCCGCCTTCCATGGACATCGGATTATCCTTGATGATATCCTCGAGCGGCACCGAAAGATACCCCATCACATCTATATAGCCGACGAGGATCTCACAGACCCTCATCTCTTCTTCTGATATTGACAAAAGCCTGGTCTGCCATAAAAGATATTCCCTGAGGGTCCCCTCCCGAGATACGGTACCCTCTATGAACTCTCTCTTCTTATCCGCCGCAGACGGAACTTCGCTGTGGGAGTAGTCCTTACTATCGTATTGGTATTCTCCCTCGTATGCTTCAGAGACTTCGCTCTTATCATAAAACTCCTCTTCTACCGTATCAGAACTCTCGTTTTCAGTGTCTGACCCGGACTCCTGGACTTCAGGCCCTCGTTCCAGATCACTCTCGTCTATTTCGAGCGCCGGATTCTCCTCCAGTTCCTGCTCTATGCGCTCCGTGAGCTCGATGTTGGAGAGCTGCAGCAGCTTGATAGCCTGCTGGAGCTGCGGTGTCATCACGAGTTTTTGAGTCTGTCTGAGGTGAATTTCAGGTTTTATTTCCAAGGATCACTCTCCATGCTGATCTTCCGGCTTCCGTCATATCGTAAAGTTGAGACCGAGATAGATACGTTTGGCCTCCTCGTTGTTAACAAGATCCTCGCTTGACCCTGAAACGAGTATTTCCCCCTCATTCATAATATAAGCCCTATCTGTGATTCGTAAAGTCTCTCTTACGTTGTGGTCGGTAATAAGGATGCCGAGGCCCTTGTCTTTCAGCTGCCCTATGATGCCCTGGATGTCGAACACAGCAATAGGGTCGACTCCGGCAAACGGCTCATCCAGCAGGAGAAACTTCGGCTCGGTTGCAAGTGCACGTGCGATCTCTGTTCTCCTGCGTTCCCCGCCGGACAGGGTGTATGCCTTCTGCTTCCTTACATGGGCTATCCCGAGGTCGTCGATGAGGCAGTCCATCTTTTTCTTTCTTTCTTTACTGCTGAGAGATGTGTTTTCCAGTATCGCCATGATGTTCTGCTCCACCGTGAGCTTCTTGAAAACAGAGGACTCCTGAGCGAGATACCCGATACCCATCAGCGCGCGCCTGAACATAGGAACGTGCGTTATATCTTCTTCATTGAGCCGTATCGTCCCTTCGTCCGCCTTGATAAATCCCACGATCATATAGAACGACGTGGTCTTTCCCGCCCCGTTAGGACCGAGCAGCCCCACCACCTCGCCTTCATGGATGTTGAAGCTGATGTCCTTAACGACCCTGCGTTTTTTAAAGATCTTCACAAGATTGGAAACCGAGATTATATTCATATCAGAGATCCCTCTTCGCCTTTTTCGGGGGGCTGAAAATTCCCTTCACCTCTTTGAAGAACACGACCCTGTCGGTGTTTACGTCATAATCGAGGTTGTTGCAGTACACGTATTTGTCTGTGTCCCAAACTACGACATCTCCCTCCGCCTCGAGAACCTTCCCGGTCCTTCTGTATCGAACGACCGATGCTCGAATGGAATAGGATCCGTTCAACATGAATGTATTGCCGATGAGTACGAAAAGGTCGCCATCCCGGAAGTATCTCATCATATCAGACCGAATAACGAGGGTATTTTCCTCCTTCTCTCCTGCACCCTCAATATATAAAGCCCTCCCCTGAAATGTAACATCCTCCGATGAGAGAGAGTATGTAATCTCATCACAGCGGATACTGTCTTTCGACTCGATATGCTCTGCATGGGTTTCTCCTCGAAAAAGTGCGGTATCGTCGTTTACGTGCAGCGAGGCTGCAGTAATGACATACGTTCCATCATTGTAGCGTACATCATCTAAAAAGCGGTATCCTTCTTCCTTCCGCGATTCGATTCTCTGTGCGTTTATCCTCCTCTTCTCATCACTGTAAACCGCATCTCCCTCGATGAAGTAAAAATCCTCTCTGAATCTCGCTTCCGCGTAGTTACCATCTATCCGGGACCCATCTCTCCTGTCCCCAAGGACCACGTTACCGTAACAGTACGCCACCTTCCGGTTCTCCTCATAGTGTATCACGATCCTGTCTGCGTCGACTCTCCTCGTTTCCTTTCTGAAAAAAGCGTGCCCAACTGCATTGATTACCTTCTTCTCGTAGTCAACAGTATAGGTATCCGCGCCGTAGTAGACCCTGTCTTCCAAGAGATAGGCGTCGGCCTGGGCAGTATATCTCACTAAGACGAGGGCAAAAAGGCAGGGCAGGAAAATGAATAAAGTGGGCTTCAATCTGAGTGGAACTGTAGAACTCATATTATCATATTTTATACTTCAACCGGATTGTCCCGAATCGTAGTATCGCTCTCAGGTTCGAGTTTATCGTTGCTCTTTCTCCCTGATACTCCCCCTCACATCACGTTTTATCGTAACTCTCTTCAATCCGATATCAGCGACCATTCCGACACCGGAAATCGTATCCCCGTTCTCCTGGGTGATCTTCACGAACCTGTCAGTCGTAAACTGATTATCGCTGCTGTGCCATTCGAGGTATTCCGTATCCAGTCTTCCCTTGTTCTCTTCAGAGATTACGACGACGTCCTCCTCGGCGATGAGCTCTGTGCCTTCCGCGTTCAGCTTCGCGCGCCTCGAACTTCCCTTCGAAACGACCTCTCCCTTTCTATCATAATATACAAACCTGCAATTTTCAACCAATAACTCGTCGGAGAAGTACCTCCCGGTCTCGAATATGACCTTTATCTTTCTTACGCCATCTTCATAATGATGATGCACCACATCGTGGAAGACGTAGTCAGGAACCTTTTCCGCATCCTCATCTGGAGCCTCGGCACCGTCTTCTTTCCCCGCACTGCAGACCGCCACCACCGGGACGAATACGAGAACGAAAAGACACACCTGAAAAAACCATCGTACCGTCCTTCGTCCTCCCGCACGGACTGTTATCATCACGTCCCAGCCACTTTACTCTTTTTGTATAGTACAGCTTCCTCAATGAAGCTTTTGAAAAGCTGATGAGCCTTCAAAGCCTTGGATTTGAATTCCGGATGAAATTGCACCCCGATACCCCACGGGTGGTCCTTAAGCTCTACTATTTCGACGAGCGTTCCGTCTGGCGAGGTAGCGGCGATCGCAAGGCCGTTATTTTCCATGATATCCCTGTACCTGTTGGTGAACTCGTATCTGTGCCGATGCCTCTCGTTTATCACGTCGGTTCCGTACACCTCTCGGACCAGTGTACCGTTCCGCAGCACGGCAGGCTGCGTCCCAAGCCTCATCGTGCCTCCGAGGTTGGCTATATCGCTCTGCTCCTCCATGAGGCTTATGACCGGGTGATCCGTTTCGATGTCGAACTCTGTGCTGTTTGCATTCTCGTAGCCGAGTTTGTTTCTCGCGAACTCGATAACCATGCACTGCATCCCGAGACAGATCCCGAAAAGGGGGAGCTTTTTTTCCCGTGCGTGATTTGCGGCAAGAATCTTTCCCTCTATCCCTCTCTCTCCGAAACCTCCAGGAATCAGCACACAGTGAATATCGCTGAAGATCTCCCCAAGCTTTTCTTCTTTTAAATTCTCGACTTTCACCTTTACAATATTGACATTCACATTGTTTTCGATGCCGCCGTGGACAAGCGCTTCATAGATGCTCTTATAGGCGTCGTTCAGCTCTGTATACTTGCCGGTAACTGCAACATTCACGGTCTCGTCTGCCGAGAGGAGCCGATCTACAATCAACTCCCACTTCCCAAGGTCTTTCTCCCTCTTCGGCAGATCGAGCTTTTCCAGCACGATCTCGTCGAGCCCCTCGTGTGCGTGCAGGAGAGGCACCTCGTATATCGTCTTCCTGATATCGAGAGCAGCCATTACCGCCCTCTCCTCCACATTGCAGAACATCGATATCTTGCCTCTCATCTCCGGTGTGAGCTCCTGGCTCGTTCTGCAGAGGATGATGTCCGGCGAGATACCGATCTCCCGGAGCTTGCTCACGGAGTGCTGGGTCGGCTTTGTCTTCGGCTCCATGGATGCGCCGACAACGGGTATGAGCGTGAGATGTATAAAGAGGCTGTTTTTGACCCCCACATCGAGCCGGAACTGCCGTATCGCCTCGAGGAACGGTACCCCCTCTATGTCGCCGACCGTGCCGCCGATCTCTACAATCACGATATCGGGACCAGTACTCTCCGCGACCATTGAGATCCTGCGTTTTATTTCATTCGTGATATGGGGAATGACCTGAACCGTCCTCCCGAGGTAATCCCCCCTACGTTCCTTCTCGATCACCTCCTTGTAGATCTGCCCGGTCGTCACGCTGTTTTCTCTTGACAGACTCAGGGAAGTAAACCGCTCATAATGGCCAAGATCGAGGTCGGTCTCCGCTCCATCATCGGTAACATAAACCTCGCCGTGCTGATAGGGGCTCATCGTGCCTGGATCGACGTTTATATAGGGGTCCATCTTCATTATGCTGATACTGTAACCGTTGTGCTCGAGAAGGCACCCCAGCGATGATGCTGCTATGCCCTTTCCGAGCGAAGAGCACACCCCGCCTGTAATGAATATGTATTTTGTCATCTGTTATTACCTCTAAAATTGACGCAAGTTCCGTTCTCTTTCAACCTGTAACATTCCTCCGAACAACATCCTCTATAGTGTCCTCCATAAGCTTCCCTTCGGCCGTACTGCCTGGAGGTGACTTTTTCAGACAGGCGAAGAATTCGATGTTACCCTTAGGACCCCGCAGACCGGACGCCGTATAACCAAAAACCGCATAACCTGTACTGTAAAAGAAAGAGTCCAATCCCTTCAGGATCCTGATGTGGATTTCGGGGTCGCGCACGACACCTCTGAAGCCCTTGTAAGGCCGCTCGATTTCGAACTGGGGCTTGATAAGCGTCAACACTGTTACGGATTCATCGATTATATCCAAAAGCGGCGGGAGGATGAGCCGGAGTGAGATGAAAGAGACATCGATGGTGACGATATCGATCCGTTCACCCGGACTGCTCGGTCCCGCATAAAGCCTGTCGATATGCCTCGCGTTGAACCTTTCCACAACCGTGACGCGGGGATCGTTCCTAAGGCCGTAGTCGAGGAGGTTTTTTCCTACATCGAGTGCGGTCACACGCTGTGCCCCGTGCCTGAGGAGGCAGTGGGTAAACCCTCCTGTCGATGCGCCTATATCGAGACAGTAAGCCCCGGTCACATCAATACCGAAATCTTTCAGGGCCCCTTCGAGCTTGAGCCCTCCCCTGCTTACATATCCTTCGTTTGCAAGAGCGAGCCTTAACTTCGAATCCTCACTCACCATTGCCGCGGGTTTTCTCACCGTTTCACCTTCCACAGTGATGTTTCCGCCGATGATATAAGCCTTTGCCCTTTCCCGGCTTTGAGTGATCCCTCTCTCTACAACAAGCGAGTCGAGCCTCTTCTTCATATTATAAGGCCGTCCTGTCTTCGAAAGAAAAAAGCTGCAGACCTAAAAAGTCCCAACACGTTAGTACTTTAATAAAATATCGAGAGGAAGACCACTATTTTGGAGGGAGAGATGAGTTTCTGTTTTGCCTCTGCGGCTCTCATTCGAGTATCTGATGATGGATCCGCTTTATCAACCTGGCTTTACCCGTGTTTGTTTCGATCGTGACCACCACAGCGTTTATTCTGATATCGTCTTCTGCCGTGATAAACTTGGACGGGATGAGGGTGGTAAACTTCTGTAAAGCACGCTCCTTTTTAACCCCTATTATAGAATCGAAAGGACCGGTCATTCCTGCATCTGTAATGTATGCAGTGCCTCCCGGCAGCACCCTCTCGTCTGCTGTTTGAACATGCGTGTGCGTTCCCACCACGGCACTCACCTGGCCGTCGAGCCACCATCCCATAGCGATCTTCTCACTCGTAGCCTCGCCATGAAAATCCACGACAATATGTTTTGTC
>DATKZJ010000159.1:0-12819 GCA_035527995.1 Spirochaetota bacterium
GGAGATCTTTGCCCAAAACCCCATTCATATGTTTTGCTGTTTCTTCAGTGCTTTTCTGTTTGACCACCCTCCTTTTTAAAATGTATACTCTATCAACTGCAGAGCCGGACCTTATATGCGTGAGAACAAAAAATCAATAACCATATTCCTCGGCGTGACCTTCCTTTTCTGGGTCACGCTCTACATCTACGTCCCCACCCTCCCTACCTTTATAAAGATGAAAGCGGACAACCTCGCCATGGTTGGGCTCGTGCTCTCCATGTACGGGCTCTGGATGTTGGTCGCCAGGCTGCCGATGGGTATAGCAGTTGACTCCATGGGCAGGGGAAAGCCTCTTATAATGGCAGGGCTTTTTCTTTGTGCTCTGGGAGCGTTCATCATGGGGAAAGGAGAGAGCCTCGGGGTACTCGCATTCGGGAGGGCACTGACAGGGCTCTCTGCAGCTACATGGGTTCCGCTCCTCGTGGTGTTCTCGAGCTTTTTTACCGAGGAAGAAGCGATATTTTCGAGTGCCCTGCTGAGCGTCACCATGTCATTCGGACGTATTTTGGGGACGAGCCTGACAGGGGTTCTCAATCGCGCCGGAGGATATCCTCTTCCCTTCTTCCTCGCGACAATCACCGGTGTCGTTGCGATCGGCCTGGTTCCATTGGTAAAGGAAGAGAGAAGGCCTGTAAAGGGGGTCTCTCTCCGGGCCATTGTATCTCTTTTTGCCAGGAAGGATGTTGTTCTTCCGGCGTTGATAAGCGCGGTAGTTCATTACGTAGACTGGTCTGTTACCTTCAGTTTCCTGCCGATTCTCGCGCAGGAGCTGGGTGCAAGCGATGTAATCAAAAGCGTGATCATAAGCCTCAACATCGCCTCTATAGCTGTCGCCACTCTTGCCAACACAATGATGCTGAAGAGGGTGAAGCACACTCTCATTCTCTGCGGCGGAGCCGGGTTCATGTTCTGCGGCATCATTGTACTTTCGATCGCACAATCTCTCCCTATGCTGCTATTTGGGACGGCCCTCATGGGCTTTGCGTTCGGAGTTGTGTACCCGATCCTTCTGGGGATGTCGATCCACCGGGTAGACCGTATACAGCGCAACACCGCCATGGGCATCCATCAGTCGATATACGCGATCGGTATGTGGACGGGTCCCTGGCTTTCTGGGATCGCAGCGGACTTGCTTGGAATACGGAAAATGTTCGTTCTCACAGGGGGGATCTACCTCGTCCTGGTCTACCTCTTCATCCTCCTTCTCGTGAGAAGCAGCAACAAAGAGACTGAATAACTATAGCCGTTTTCGAGGATCGGGTAAGACCTGTTTTCCTCCATTGTAATAAGAAGTCTGTTAATTCCCGGTGAAAATGAGGAGTAGAAGAGTTATGTCCGGTATCCGGATAGATGAGATCATCCGTTCCAAGAGAAAAACGCTGGCGATCGAGGTGACTGGAGAAGCCCTGCTGATAGTGCGTGCTCCTTTGAGGATGCCGAAAGCCGATATCCTGGACTTTATACAAAAGAAGAAGCGATGGATAGAACAGAAGCGGCAGAAAGCAGAAGAAAGATTAATGATGCAGGTCCCGAGGGAGTTTGTCGATGGAGAAAAATTTCTGTATCTGGGAGATGCCTATAGGCTCTCCATTGCACAACATGATGGGACGCCTCTCTCTTTTGACGGGAGATTCCGGCTCTCGAGGGCTCACCTCGAGAATGCCCGCTCACTGTTTGTCGAGTGGTATAAAACACGGGCGAAAGAGGTGATACACAATAGGCTCCTGCATTTTTCGGGCCTATCCGGAATAGACTTCACTCTATTCAGAGTCACGAGCGCGCAGAAACGCTGGGGCTCCTGTAACTCCAGGGGGAACGTGCATTTCAGCTACAGGCTGATCATGGCGCCGCTTCCTGTAGTGGATTACGTCGTCGTCCACGAGCTGGTCCATATCGAGGAGAAGAACCATTCTTCCCGGTTCTGGCAAAAGGTAGAGCGCATACTCCCCGATTACAGGGGCCGGCGTGCCTGGCTCAGGAACAACGGCAGTCTGCTGGTGCTGTGACCGCGGTATCGTGCTGAGACATGCAGGGGGCTTTTCGTCAGATGCGGGGAGCGGGGGTTAATATCCTGGAAGCTTCCTTGTGCGCTTTTCGGATCAAGGAAACGGCACTCATGTCTCATGCCGATCTTTGATCTGCGGGTAGTATTTTGCAACACAGTCGGGACAGAGGCCGTGGGAGAACTCCGCCTCTGAATGCAGTGAAATGTAGGTCTCGATCTGTTCCCAGTATCCTTTGTCGTTGCGTATCTTCTTGCAGTGAGAACAGATCGGCAGCAGTCCCCGCAGGGTTCTTATACTGCCGATCGCCCGGGTGAGCTCTTCGACGAGCTTCTTCGGTCCCGTAACGTCCCGGATCGATATGAGATATGCCGGCTTTCCCTCCCACTCTGTATTTGTTTTTCTCATCTCGCCGGTGCCGGGCTTTCCGTTAAGCCGGGTTATTACTACTTCGGCCGATTTTTTATTTTTCATGGTATGATCGAACCTGCCGCCCGCCAGGACGTTTTTGTCGTGTGTAAAAAAATGTACTGCAACGGGGTTGGCGAAATGGACGCGCCACTCATAGTCCAGCACGATGAGACCGTCCGTGTATTTCTCCACTATGTTGTGAAAATTATCCTTTGCTTGACGTGTCTCCTGCCGCACCGCTTTTCTCTCCGAAATGTCCCGAAGGATCGCAAGGACCACGTTCCTTCCCCTGATGGTCGCACGCTTCAGGCTCACCTCTGTGGGATGGAGCTTCCCTGCCCTGTCGTAGAACCCCCATTCGAACAACTGCGGACACCCTTCGGCTGCTTTCCGGATCAGCAGCATGATCCGGTCGGGTGAGTATTCCTCGCCCTTGGGGCTGAATCCCGCGACTCCCATCCGTCGGATCTCGTCCGCGGTATAACCGATCTCGAGACATTTGCTGTTCGCATCGAGTATCGCGCCGGTTTCTGGGTCGTGCACCAGAATCATGTCGTTTACGCCGTTAAATATCTCGTGGTAGAAGTCGTCCGCGACGATCTGCTTTTCTTGTTTTTCCGCTTTTTCCATCGTATGCATCGCTTCTGTGCTCTGTCGTTATTCTATTACTATTTTACAAGGCGAAAAAGTTCGAGGCAAGGAGAAAACGATACTTTCGATCGTTTTTTCTCGTGCCTGAGGCCATTGCTCTAAAGCTCCTTCATCTCCTGAAAGTCACCACCTGAAACATCCTGAGAGACGATTCTTTTCGCTCCATCGAACTCTATGGTAAGCTGTACACGGTTCGGACACTGAGAGCCGATGAGCTCCTTTCGGAGAGTATAGGCAGGGCCTTCGTCCGCGTAGGTAGGAATGAGCTCGTTGCCCAGGACTATGTGGGTCTTGATTATCTCGCCGCACTTGTCGCACTTAACGTATACGTCCATATGACCGCCCTTAGGACGGGGTTTTGCGCCGCCGGATTTCTTTTTAAAGAGACCCATACTCGGACCCTCCTTCTGATATATCTCTTCTTTAAGATAGGTCATTTCATCCAGTACGGCAACAGGTAGAAAAAATAACTATGCTCAAAGGCTGTTTCAGGATAGATTATGTTGTTACCTCAGACCATTATTAAAGGGTTGCCCATGGAAACTAGCCCGGAGACGGCTGTATTTCTTCTCAGGCCGTTTTTTATCGCCCTCTACATCGGCTTGTTATTCTCTATCGTTATCTTTATCAGGGAGAAAGCCCACGAGAGGAAGCTGAAAAAGGAAAACGTGAAGCTCAAAGAACATATTCAGACGAAGCTCGAGATAGAGGCCGAGACAAACGAGAGGGTAAGAAAGGATATCGAGGAGCTGAAACGGCAGAACGAAAACCTCAGGATCTCTCTGCACGCACTCGATGTAAAGCCCGGCAGAAGTGAGATCAAACAGCTCCATATCTACCAGAAGGTGGTCGAGATCCTCACCGAAAAGGTGCCGGGGTTCGCGCAGTCCTGGCAGAGCACGACCAGGGATGTGCAGGAAGATATGCGGAAGATAGATCTGGGCAGGATTCCTATTGTAAGAAGGCTACTTCAGGGCAGAGGGACCTCCCGTAAAACAATCGAGGATAAAACCGATTCTTAACCGACTTTGAAGCGAAGCTTCAAAGTCTTCAGTCGCTACGCTCAAGTTGAAGCTTCGCTTCAACGGCCTCTGTCGCTTCGCTCAAAGTGAGGCCGTTGGCCTCACTACCCTACTCCAGTCGCTTCGCTTAAGTTTCGTTCTTCGAACTCAACGGTCGCCTCGCTCAAGTTGATGCCTTCGGCATCAACGCCCAAAGCATCGAAGCTGAAAGCATCGATTTGAACCGAAGGTGATAGGAGGGGGAAACTCGGCGATCGAGGAGTCTCTGTTCATCGCAAGGTTCGCACGTAAGCTCACTATCGTGCACCAGTTTGCCGAGCTGCAGGCGAACCGTATGCTGCAGGAGAAGGCGCTCTCCAGCGATAAGATCTCCTTTGTCTTCGATCATGAGCCGAGGGAGTTCGTCAAGAACGGCTCCACAAAAAACGAAGTCGTCATAGAGGACCTACGGACAGGGAAGCGAAGTTCGATAACGTGCGAGGGGGTTTTTATATTCGCAGGCATGGTGCCGAACATCGACCTTTTCGATGGAGCATTCGAGCTTGACGAATACGGCTATGTTATGACGGACGACTATATGCGAACCAGCATGGATGACGTGTTCGTGATAGGCGACCTCCGTTCAAAGTCTTTCCGGCAGATAACGACAGCGGTATCGGACGGGACGATTGCCGCCATCACCGCCACGAAGGAGCTCGAGCACACAACCGCAGCGTAAAGGTATCCCTGCCATCATGTGAGGCGTTCTGAAAACCAGGATGGTTTGCAGATAGTATACTGACGGCACACCGGTCTTCTATTCCAGCCCTTTTATGGGAGTAAGGGCTGCGGTTCAAAGGCTTTTCGGCGGATATCGTCCGTTTCTAAGCCGGGTGTATCATGGATCACATCTATCCGCCGGATTTCGGCCAGAACCGAAGGGCGGTTTCAAAGGTCTCCTGTGCCTCAGATTGTGATGCGATACCTACCGTAACGCCTTTCACATTTTTCACTTTCGATACAAACGAAAAGGCCTCCTCCGGCAGGATCTTCCCGGCTGCTAACACCTTCTTTGCGATCACCGGACGCGACGCCTGCTCATAGCAGTCGACGGTCCTCTTTAGGTTATCCCCGACGAAAAGCCCGATACTGTTCAAGGGTGCAAGGTAGCAGCCGATCGGAAGCCCGGATTCTTCGAGAAACGGTATCGTCTCCGCGGGTTCGTGTGTTGCGCACCCGGGAATCATACCCTTACGTCGGATCTCTGCGATAATCTCTGTGAGGAACGGCCTGTTCCTGAGGTCGGTTATACGTGCATGTATAAAACAGATTGATGGATCTATAAGCTCCGACTCCAAAAGCTCGCGCTTCCAGTCCACGATCCCGATCGTAACAGTGGTAAAGAGCTTCACTCCGATATCACTCTGGGCGCGAATAAGCGCACGTATTATACGGTCGTAATACAGCACCTGAACAGCAGGGACCCCGAGCTCTGCAGAGCACCTGATGATAGACTCTATGTTTTCCGGTCTCTGGTAGAATAGACTGTAGTACTCGCCCGATTTCGAGCCGAACTGCCCCGCGCCGATGAAAGGAGATGTCCCGAGACTCACAGCGGGTACCTCTCTCCCCTCGATCTCGAACGTTCTTACCCTGCAGATCTCTTTCCAATCCCGCATTTCAAAAACGCTCCAGGTGTTTCGGTTGAAGCCCTCGGGTCAAACCCAGTCTTCTTGTAGCCTCGACGACTTCGTAGTACTCATCAGGGCTTAGGTAACGGCCGAGGCCGGGATAGTGATGCGCCATCCCGCAGGGCCGGTACTGTGACATGACGTTCACGTATGTATCTGTGGAGATTCTGCCGGCGATGAACTCTAAGATTTTCAGGCTTCCGGCGAGGCCGTTCGGGAGCACGAGGTGACGTATCAGAAGGCCCCTTAATGCAATTCCATTTTCATCGAGTAGGAGATCACCGGTCTGCCTGTGCATCTCGGACACTGCCTCACAGGAGCGCTCGAAGTAATCGGGGGCATCGGAGTATTGCCCTGCAGGCTTTGTATCGGAGTACTTCATGTCGGGCATATATATATCGATTATCCCTTCGAGGAGCTTTACGATATCTGCATTCTCATATCCGCCGCAGTTCCACACTACCGGTAGCTTGAGGCCTCGTTCCGCGGCAACACGCAACGCCTTCACAAGCTGCGGCGCGTAGTGGGTGGGTGTGACGAAGTTGATATTGGGTGCTCCTTTCCGCTGAAGCTCGAGCATTATCTCCGCCGCTCTTTCGGTCGTGACCTCCACACCCTGTGCCAGGTGACTCACCTCGAAGTTCTGGCAGTACACGCACAGAAGGTTGCAGTAGGAGAGAAAGATCGTTCCGGAACCCCCGGTCTTGGAATCCCCGATTCCGAAACCACCGGTTCCGATGGAGCCGAGCCCCGAACGCGGACCCACGAGAGGCCTCTCCTCGCCGAAGTGGAGATTATAGCTCGAGATCACAAGCGTATCCGGTGCCTTGCAGAAACCGGTCTCCCCCGCGAGGCGGTTCACCCGGCATCTGCGGGGGCAGAGCTCACACGATTCCAGTATCGCGGAAAGCTTCCCGATCCTCCTGTCGAGCTCGCCCGATTCGAGGAGCGCCAGGTAGGAGGGTTTAAAACGGATCATTTGCACGGCCAAAAAAAAGTACTTATACACGTTATAACAGGTGTGAAGCTATTATGCAAGGCCAGTTTTTGCCCATTTCCCTTCCCCTAAAAGGGGAGGGGAAATAGGACAGCCAATGACTGTGCCTTTCGAGCTATTGCATGACCTGTGATCGTATCTCGGAGTTATGTGAAAAAAGCACAGAAATGTGTAAAAGGCATTAAAGAAATCGATTGACTGAACGTGTAGATACATGACGGCCTGCATAAAAGATTACGATAAGCCGGGAAGCCGTCTTTTTATTATCACAAAGAGCCGTTCACTTTTTTGCTTCGTATGATATCACGCTGCTTTCGGGATAATTCCAAATAGAAGGTCTCAAAGGTAGTTTTCGAAAGAAAAGGCCCTCCGGGGACTGTAATCATGGAAACAGTCAGTATCTTCGATACCGAAAAACCGTGGGTGTTCTTGTAGAAAGCGTGATAGAGCCCGGGAATTTTTTTTTCTGCAAGCTCGCTGTGCGTGCAAACTCACTGCAAACATAGATCACTGCGTACGCAGTTCACTGCGCGCGGTCACGCACAATGTGCGAGCCCTGATACTCCATCCTCGATCGTGTCCGGATGCAAAGAATATCCATACCTATACCGATGAATGAATGGAGCACGAATACGATCCTGAAAGACTCTGTGATGAGGGCGATGTAGGGGAATAAAAACCCTATCGCCATAGATCCGAGGAGGAGGTGTTTTGAGGCCCGAATATGTGTGAAGGTGGTAAAAGCCATGCTGGCGACTACTGCAACCCAGTTTCCCGTAAACTTCCGCAGACCGAAGAGCAGGAATCCGCGGTAGAGGCTCTCATACCCGAAGAAGTAGATGATGTAAGAGAACATATTGAGTGAAAAGTAGAACTTGGAAAATCGCGCCAACCCCACTTCCGGGTAGTTTTCATTTACACATTCCTTTCGGGAGAAGAACAGGAGGGTGAGGACTGTGACAATAAACACAGGCACAATGACGGCGGTCGGGACATGCCCGTTTCCTTTTGATAATCCATAGTTTTTCGGGCTGTCGCCGAGCACAAATTTGATGAAGAGGAACGGAAAAAGCCAGAAGAGAATAAAAGAGCCGATTCGCTTGTAGAATACCCCCAGAGCCTGCTTAGTCCTCTCGTTTGTTCTCTTTAATCGCGGCGTGATCCTCTCCGAGAAGAAAAGGCTGCTGCATGGAAAGATGTGGATGAGTGAGAGCACCAGCGTCAAGCCGACGATGGCGATCGGAATGAAGATATCCTTTTGAGCTGTCATGATCCTTTATACCTCTTTTCAGTCTAACCATAGTAAAAAAAACTGTCAAAAAAGTCAATTTACTTTATCGATTTAAGCCGAAAAATCATAGACAGCAGGAGGATTTCGTTCCTGCTCTCCATACCGTGCCGGGAGCGGTAGACATTCTCCCTGTTCTCCATGCTCTCCGAATTTCGAGAGCAGGTGCCTGGTTCGTTTGTTTGTAGAGCGAATCACGACCATGGGAAGGGATGAAGGGGCATTCATTCGACTATCTTTGCCTTGACAGTCGATAAAAGCGGAGTATCGTTCTATATATAAGCGGAGAATCAATACAATGAAAAGATATATAACAGCGGCTTTTCTTGCGGTGTTTCTGTTTTCCGCAGTGAGCGGCTACAGGCTGTACGCCCACAGGCCTGTCATCGTGGGCGGAGAGGGCTCCAGGGACAACCCTGTGGTCGTGGACAGGCCCCAGATATCGTGGGCATACTACGGTAAGCTCGAGGGTGAACCCCGCTATTTCAAGATAGTTTCTAAAGAACCGTTCAAGCTTTACGTAAACATACTCGTGCCTGACTATTCGCCGGATGGGGAGCCGATCCTTTCGCACGACCTCTCGTTCGAAATATTCAATGGCGATACGCTGGTGTACAGGGCCCAAGGACTGCGATCACGGTGGACGAGGTTCTATGAGCCGTATGGAAAGGACCACTACTACATGGGACCGGAGTACGAAAAGGAAATGGAGGCGGGTGAGTATATGGTGCGCGTATTCAACAGCACGAACAACGGAAAGTACTCGCTCGCTATAGGAACGATAGAAAAGTTTACAATCGTCGGCCTCATCGAGGCGATAGACCGTGCAAAATCCCTCGACGAGTGGTTTTTCAAACAGTAGTGAGGTCATTTTTTCGTCACCTGACCGGTACACTATCCCATTCGGGAGGGCCGCCGGCGGTTTGAGGTTTGTTCGAGTCCTTCTCTGCGCTGTAGGAATATATGAAGGGCCAGGAGCTGGTCTCTCGTCCTCATAATTCATTTCTTCAGAGCATAAGTCCGTCGGGCTTGGTGCGTCCTTCCGAGATGTGAACTGAGCCTTTGAGGGAAAATGTGAGCAGCCTGCCGGAGAGTGAAAACGTCTCAGTACAGGCAGGCGGTACAGTGCTGTCCACAGAGCAGCAGATCGAAAGACGATAAAACGAAAGTATGCCGTAAAGTTCAACCTGGGAAAGGCGGGTTTTTTTAGAACTTGTGTCCCTGACAACCTCCCTTCAGTATCTTAAAAAAGAAAGATTCCGGACTGCAGTATTTCCTGATGATTTTTCTGCTATCCAGGAACGATTCACGACAGGGAATGTCTATCGAACGGGTGAGATAAGGTGGCGTAGAGACTTGAGGCTTCGAAAAATGTATTTTACTTTTACGACGCAGCAGGGGGAGGAGAGATACGAGTCCCGGGTGCGTCTCGATAGCTGGACTTCTTCTTTCCGCAGGGCTGCTGCTCATTAAATTCTTCGCGACGCCGTTAAAAAGAGGAGGGATATGATGAACGATCTTCGCAGAAGTATACGGTATATGATGACGCCGGGACCGGTGGAGGTTTCTCAGCGCACCCTCAAAGCACTCTCATACCCTGTTATCCACCACTATGCACCTGAGTTCATCGATTTCTACCAGGATACGACTGTGAAGCTTAAAAAGGTGTTCCGGACGGAGAACGACCTTATCATCATGCAGGGTGAGGCGGTTCTGGCACTCGAGGCCGCGGTTGCGAACATCATTGACGGGGGGGAAAGGGTTCTCGTTCTGGACAACGGACCTTACGGAGCCTGGTTCGGTATCTACGTGGAGAACCACGGAGGAGAGGTGGTACGGCTGAAGGAGGAGTACACGAAGGCCCTCGACCCCGGGAAGGTGAGGGAGATGCTGAAAAAGGAGAATGATATCAAGGCTGTTACAGTCGTTCATATGGACACCCCAGTCGGTATCACGAACCCCCTGAAGGAGATATGCAGAGTGGCTAAAGAGTACGGGGCCCTCACCATTGTGGACTCCGTGGCGGCACTCGGCGGAATGGAGATAAAACCGGACGAGTGGGGGGTCGACATCTGCATATGCGGCTCTCAGAAATGCCTCTCATCTCCTCCAGCGCTCGCGCCGGTCTCAGTAAGCAGAGAGGCGTGGGATGCAATGGAGAACAAGAGAAAGCCCCTGCGGAACTCATATCTCAGCATGCTGGATTACAGGGAGACCTGGATAAAGAGGAAGGTCTTTCCCTTTACGCCGTTTGTATCTGAGATCTATGCGATAAACGAGTCTGTGACGGAGATACTGGAGGAAGGCCTCGACAACGTGATAGAGAGGCACAAAAGGGTCGCCTGTGCAGTGAGGGAAGCTGTCGAGGCAATAGGACTCTCGCTCTGGCCAGAGTCGAAACAGATCGCTTCCGATACGGTCACTGCCGTGCGGGTCCCCGAGGGAATCGATGACGAGAAGCTGAGAAGGATGATGGCCCGGGAGCACGGCGTGCTCATCGCGGGCGAGGTCGAGGGGCTGAAAGGGGATATCTTCAGGATCGGGCACATGGGTCACACTGCGCGGATGGACAACGCCCTCGTTACAATCGCCGCTCTGGAGAAGTCTTTACAGAAGCTCGGTTTTCCGCTGAAGGCCGGGAGCGGCGTGCAGAAGGTACTCGATCATTTCTGATACGAACACAATAAATTGATAGAAAAAAGGGATTTTGTCTCTCCATACGGCTCGGAAGCGAAACAGGAACCGGGAGCGGTTTGCTTTAGAAAATCTCCTCTCCTTGTGCCAGGAGCCCAGACCGAGGACAACCTTCCTCTATACATAAACGCTTCGCTCTTGGTCCATAAAGCGCTATTTTTATTTCTGATCAATGTATAAGCATAGTAGCATGCCGCCGGTTCTATGCGGCCGTACAGAGCAAATAAGGCTTTATAGTATAGATCACCCGGGAGAAAGGGAGGAACTTAATAGATGAAAAAGATTCGTGTTGCGCTTGTTTTTATTGTGATCGCTATGGGATTAACGGTTGCTGCAGGGTTTGCCGATCCGCTCCATCCCGGAGCGAGGCCGCTCAAGGTGGCAGTGGTGGTGCCTGCGAGCAGCACGGATCAGGGCTGGAACCAGATGGGGGTCGACGGCGTTCGCATGCTGAAGGACAAATGGCACCTCACGGTCGAGATCGCGGAGAACCAGGGGTACGGAGACATCAAGCCTGTGCTCCGTGACCTTGCAAGAAAAGGGTTTGATCTCATAATAGCGCACGCATCCGGATACCAGACTGTGTCAGCCGAGGTCGCCTCTGAGAAGAATGTAAGGGTCGCGGTCGTCGAGAACCCTGCCGCCATCAGGTCGGGCTTGGTCTCGAACTATGAGGGCGAGGCGCAGAAAGGCGCGTACCTTGCGGGAGTGCTGGCTGCTCATATGACGAGGACAAAGATCGTGGGCTGCGTCACCTCCGCGGAAGTCCCTGACTGGAACCGGATGACAGTCGGGTTCATTGAGGGGCTTCATGCGGCCGACCCGAAGGTACGGTTTCTGTACAATGTCATCGGAGAGGCCGCGTACGAGGACGCTGCCGGCGGCAAGCGCAACACCGAGGCACAGATTGCCGCGGGCGCGGACGTGATATTCGGCATGGGAGACGGCGCGTCCTTTGGTATCATGAAGGCTTGCGAGGAAAACCGGGCAAGAGACGGCGGAAAGGTCTGGTTTATCGATGTCATAGGGGACAAGTCGGGCATCGACAGGAAGAACATTCTGCTCGCCTCTGTGCTGTGGAGATTCGACGTCGTGTACGAGATGATGCTTATCGATATCTACAGCGGGAAGTTCGGAAAAGATTACCGCCAGACCCTCGAGAATGGGGGTATCGAGCTGGCCTTATACAACGATGTTCCTTCTTCCGCGATTGCTGCGATGAAAGAGGCGCGGCTGGGTATTACGAGCGGAAGAATAGCGGTGTCGAATATCGCAGATACGAGAGAAATGAGATCCTACATTAAGAGACTCTTCAGATAAAAACATCTATCTATGGGCCGGGCTGGTTTAAGGCGCATGGGAGGGTTTTTTCCTCATGAGACAAGACAGTGAGACGGCTGTCGGGATGAGAGGAATAAAAAAGAGCTTCGACGGACTTTCAGCTAACAACAACATAGATTTTGACCTGAAGAGGGGGGAGATTCACGCCCTCCTCGGAGAGAACGGCGCGGGCAAGACAACGCTCATGAACATACTGTCCGGCATGTACCATCCGGACGAGGGCGAGATCTTCGTCAAAGGAAAGAAGGTCAAAATAGGCTCTCCGCATGAGTCGCTACAGCTCGGAATAGGAATGGTGTATCAGCACCTTACCCTCGTTCCAACACTTACCGTGTTGGAGAATATCCTGCTTGGAACGAACAGAAAGTTTCTGCTCCCCGGAAAAGACGCTGAAGGAAAGGTGAGGGTGATCTCCGAAAAGTTCGGGATAGGGGTGGACCCGAAGGCCGAGGTATGGCAGCTCTCCGCGGGAGAGCAGGAGAGGGTGGAGATACTAAAGCTTTTCTACAGAGGATCGGACGTCCTCATCCTCGACGAGCCGACAAGCGTTCTCACACCTGTCGAGGTCGAGGGCTTCTTCTCTGTTCTGAAGCGTATGGCTGAGGCGGGAAAATCCGTCATCTTCATCACGCACAAGATAGAGGAGGCGCTCTCTGTCTGCAGCCGCGTTACAGTGCTGAGAAACGGAGAAAAATGCGGG
>DATKZJ010000160.1:0-6477 GCA_035527995.1 Spirochaetota bacterium
GCCAGGGTCACGCATCTTTGAAGTGCGCCAAACCGCGCTTCAACCAGTTCCGACTGTACCTCCGGATATGAGGAGAACTTCATCCCGAGGTGGACATCCGCGGTGAGAAAAATATTCAGGGCCATTGTTAGGATCCGATTACAGGTTTTTCTTAATATAACAAATTCTGTTTCATTCTGTATGCTTTCATTCTGAATGCGGTGTCGCGTTTTTTCAAGGAAAAACTATTGCCCTTGACGTTTTACGGATGAGCAGTATACATTTTTACCATGGAGCATGATAATAGCGGACATAATGGGACGAATATCCTCACGCGTTTAAAGAGCATCGACCGAAAACTGCTGTCTGAGAACTCCGGAGCACAGCTTCGTACAGCTGGGGTCAGCGGGGAGGAGCTCCGAATCGCGCTCTTCGGGGATCGAATCACCGTAACCTATCCTCAATTCGCTATGACTTATGAGGAAAAAAGAGAGATAAAAGAGTCCATACGTAGTCTGATTCTGTACTACCTTGTAACTGCGGACGGAACAGAGCCGTCCGGTCGGTGGGTGGCGCTCTCTGAGCTCCCGGGCGGAGAATTCTACAATCGGGCGTACCAGGGGTACAGCGGGAACAGGCTCGTCAGCAGGTTCGGGAACGACCTCGACCTGTTTCAAAAAGCGGCACTTTCGGTCGGCGGGAGTCCAGAAGCCTACGGCGATCTCGGCTTCTCGTTTTCCGCATTTCCGAGGGTTCCGCTTCTCGCGGTATACTGGAAAGGAGACGAGGAGTTTACTCCGTCCGCAAAAGTGCTCTTCGACGGGTCCGCCTCCCACTACCTTCCAACAGACCTGTGCGCGTACCTTGGAAGCATTCTCACTGAGCGGCTCATCGAAACCGCAGGGCGTTAAAACCTCATATCCTGATATTTGGAGATGTCACGGAGCTTTTGCGATATCAGTATCTAACGTGAGAATATGAAGACATCGTGAACCGTCATTACGCTCGCTGAAGTCTTCAAGGCCGAGACTTTTCGTTTTCCGCGGGTAGAAGTACCTGTGATATACACTTCACTTCCGGGTCAACAGATCTATTCGTTATGTGAGAAATCAATTCATGTAACTCTACGACACAATCACCCGTCTACTGTAGCTTGTGGTCAATGCAGGATAACACTCATGCCTTAACATTTACGGTAGGTAATTCGAAATGAGCTTTAACCCCCATCCTTACTTATTTAAGGCTGTTTATAAGGAAATTAGGATTAGTGCGGTTTTCTCGTATTTGAATAACGACTTTGCGGTATTTTATATAAATGTACGATGAAAAAAGCGCCAAAAGCCCCATTCCTTCCTATTTACGGTTGTACATGAGGAATGGGGACTAAAGCCCCGTTCCTTACTGTTGGTTGTTGGTCATGAGAAACGGGATTTTAAACGCCCATTCATAAACCTTTAGGGGTGATTTTAAGGAATGGGCGTTAAATTGTCCCGAGCCCGATGAGGACGAGTCCAGCGACGATGATTCCGATACCTGTTCCCTGCTTTGAAGTAATCGTTTCCCCGAGAAACCTCACCGCAAGCACTGCGATGATCGCGGGATATATCGACGAAACAGGGGCGATGAGCGAGACCTTTCCGTAATCGAATGAGAGGATAAAGAGCAGGGTGCCTATAGACATGACAACGAGTCCTATAAGGGTCGGAAGCGCCTTTTTCCTGCGGACGTCTGGAAACGGTCTTCCTTTTCTGTCGATGAGGTAGTTCAGACCTCCCATGGGATTTGAGACGACTGCAAGGAACAGGACGTGGGAGTATGCTCCTATGCGGTTGATGGAGAGCTTGGTGAGAAAGTCTCCGGCACCGATGAGAAAGGCGCAGGCGAGTCCCCATACGACCCATGAGAAGTCTTTCAGCTTCTCGCTCATCCGTTTTTCGGGGAGGGCGACGAGTACGACACCGATGACTACAAAACCAACCCCGAGGTACTGGACAGGTTCGAGCCGCTCACCGAGAAAAAGTCCGGAGAGTAGGACCGTGATCATAGGATACCCTGCGACAAGGGTCCCCGTGAGAGATACCTCGCCCTTTGATATGGCGTAGTAGAAGGTATGATAGAATGAGGCGGTTATCACGATCGTTACCAGTATGGGAAGTGGCGGGACCGTAATCCTGAAGCCGCTTAGAAACAGTACCGGGACGATGTGGATGACGCAGACAAGGGTGTTGGTGAATATGTTGCTCCACAGCGGAGGGATGTGATCGAACCCTTTCTTTACGAGCACCTGCCCAACGGCCCAAAACAGTGCAGCACAGAGAGCGAGTAAGAACCAGGTCATAGGGGTAGTATACTAAATTTCGCTCCAACGATATATTGTTTTTCTCGATTCGAAGACAGGCACGCTTGTGGCGTTGTTTGCGTAAAGGTTTACCCCGAGGTCCTAAAGGGGCAGTTTGGAGGTTACCAAAATGCCAGCTCGATCTTCATGTCCAAGAACAGCCCGCTCGAACCTCCTGAGGACAGCGGATACACATACCCGATCTCGGCGGTGAGTGGGTAATCGTATCCTACGATGAAATCAAGCTCGAGCTGGGGCCCGATTGAAGAGCGGATGTGTCCCGCCGGGTCGTCGAGGAGGTCCTGGAAGCTTCCGATGAAAAAGTCCCGGGCCCCGCTCTGTGAGACGGCTAAACCGCTGTCGAAAAAAAACGAGAGCTTTGCACCTTCGAAGAAGAAGGGCAGAGCCCCGATGCCCCTGTCCACCGTGAGAAGGGGAACGGACAATGTGGTCTTGAGGTCCATGGTAAACCTCGCGGGGAGTGCTTCGGGATAGCCCCGGGTGTAGACACCGTTCATAGGTACGAATAAGTACTCTGAGTATGCCCCGACCACTGCCCTCTCTCCTCCGCTCAGGTCCCAGCGGGACAGCACGCTGAAAGTCAGAAGGAACGGGTCGAGGATCCTGATATACCAGGAAAGGTAATCTGAAAGGATGACGAAATCGTCCTGAGCGATGTTGTAGTAGATCCCCTGCTCGAAAATGATGCCCTTCTCAGGCCCTATCCAGTGGAGCGGTGTCTGCCTGTCGCTGTAAAGCAGCGAAAGGTCTATCCCTGTGTAGGGAGGTTCTACTACCACTCCAAGATCGGCCTTCAGGAAAAAGTCCCTCTCGATCAGAGGAAAGCTGATGCCCGGAAACAGAGCGACATCCGGGAGGAAGGTCCCGGTGTCTGTACGCTGCGAGGCGAATATCGAGAAGAAATAGTTGAAAGGGTAGGAATAGTAGGTATAGTCAAAAAAAGATTTTACTTTTGTATCGAAAATGTCGTACAAGACCCCAGTCCTGTACGCATGGCGCTGCAGGAGGTCTCTTGCAGAGGTGTAAAACCCGAGGCCGAGTGAAATTCTGTTGTCAAAATACAGAGGCGACCAGTACCCCGGAAAAAGCCACCCTGCCGGATCGTACATTTTAAAGGTCTCTTCAGGCGAACTTCCCTCTTCAGCGCCTTCCGCGTACCGTGCTTTCTGTTCCCCTTCACGTGAGGAGAGAAGCACTTCCTCCGAACCCGGACTGCTGTACCGTATTGTACCTTCCGAGGCCCCGCCCTCCTGTTCAGTCGGAGTACAGAACGAGACTCTGAAGCCTGACGAGGTGTACTCCCTCATGAGTATTGTGCCGTCAGGGCCGACCACAGGATCGAAAACACCCGTCCGGACAGCGGTGACTCGTGAAAAACGACCGTTTTCTATGTTCAGCCTGTAGATATTGTACCCCCCGTCCTTATCTCCCACCCATAAAAGCTCCTTTTCGTTCAGCCACTCGGGCGAGTACGCATTCTGCTCTTTCGGAGTGATCATCCGAAGCGAGGCCTTGCCCTTTCTCAAATCATCTACCGATGCCGCATAGATGCCGCGGTTTCCTTCGCTGTCTTTACAGGAGAATGCCGCGAGGCTTCCGTCGGGAGATACTGCCGGCTGTTCTATGATAGGAAGGCTTTTTTTTGATGCTTCAGGCACAAGAACTTTTTTTGTTTTCTTGTCTCTGTCAATGATGTGGATTTCTGTTCCGTACGGTGTGGAGCTGCACACAAGAAGCTCGCTGTCTCCCCGGGTGAAAACAAAACCCTGTACGTGTCCCGATTCCGTCACCTTTTTTTCACGCCCTCTCTCGAGGTCGAACTCATAGATGTTGTTCTCGTAATAGACGTTTTTCCTCATCCCGCCGCGAATGTAGTATATTTTGCTGTCATCCTCAGAGAACATGAGGTTTTCACTGTAGAGGCCGCGCTTCAGGAAACGCTCCTTCTTCCGGATAAAATCGTAAAGGAAAAGACCTCCGAGCTTATCGGTGGCCCTGATAGAGTACACCGCACGATCCCCGGCTCCGCTCACCGCGAGGGAGTAGACCCATCCGTGCTCGCTGCTCAAAGCGGAAAGGGTTGTTTTTTCCTCATGAGCCGACTTCTGAGTCTTTTCCCTCTCGATCTCGAGCCAGTCTTCCCAGGACTCGGAGAGCGGTTTTTCATAAACCTCCTGGAAGGCCAGGCTTCCGGTGAAGATGAGCCTCCTTGAAGAGAGCTCGTTAAATTCGAAAAGCGCCTTTTCTCCGCGAATGCTGACGAGGTAGTCGACAAATGAAACCCCGTAGAGGTAGGGTCCGGTTCCCCCGGGCCAGACTGAGGTTCGGGATGACACCCTGTCCAGAAGGGGAGGGTTTGTTTCCTCTATTGCCGCACTTACGTACATGTCGGTATATGGGTAGTTCCCGCGCCCGTATCCGGAGTCGTTTACGGTTTCGGCGTAAGTAGCAAACCCCTCCCTGTAGAATCGGGGCATAGTCGTGTTAGGATATAGGAGCCTACCGAATATCCCGTTCAGGAAACCGGAAAAACCTCCAGCCTTTTTTTGGTGCGCTATGTGGGACAGCTCGTGAATGAGGATGTTTCTGTACCAGTTCATGTATGCATCGCTTCCCTCAACGAAGTCCTGGTATGGAAAAACCGCATAAAGCGTGATATAGAACCCGCGCGTTCCCGATCTGACGAACCCGTTTGCCAGATCGCTGTTGTCGGTAATGACGATATCGATCTTTTCTTCGATTGTGTATCCTGCCCATCTATTGAGCTCCTTATATGCTCCTTCCGCTTCATCCTCTATGAGCCCGGCGAGCTCTTTGAGACGAAGAGGGAAACAGACCCTGAAATGCTCGCTCTCCATCATGTACCATTTCTGTAAAGGGTCTACCCCGCCGGTGACCGGGAGCCCGGCAAAGAGAGGGTGGGCGCGAATGAGGGCAAGGAAAAACAGTGCAAGGAATACTCTGTATGCTTTCATGTTTTACACCACAGCGGGTTCAATATATACTGTTTTATTGTAAGGCAAAATTGTCCTATTATCCAAAAAAATAAAAAAGTACTTGACAAACAATTTCCATTAAGGGTAGTATTAATACTACTAATGCGATTTGACCAGGAGGGAAAGGATGAGTCTTAATGTGAAGGGCAAGAAGGCGCTTGCCAAGATGGGCCTCGAGCTGATGAAGATAAACTTCATCATGAACGCTTTTTTCCGATGGGGGGAGAAACAGATCCTGAAATCACTTGTAACGAAGAACCCGAGAAACCGCCCGATAGGAGCACAGGAGGAGAAGTATCTTGCCATACGGAACCTGATGAAGGCGTTCGAGAGGAAGTTCAAGGAGGGATCTCTTGCCCCGTCCGTAAAAGACTGGGTTTTCAACACGCTCATTGGAGACGTAATCCTCAACTACGCAGAGCGGTATCCCCATGTTGTTGAAAGGCGCCGCCGCGAGGAAGATATCCCTACTTTCATGGCCATATCACCGACGCAGAAGTGCAACCTCGCGTGCACCGGCTGTTACGCGTCGTCGTCGAACCGCACGCCCGTGACACTCGAGTGGGACGTGCTGGACAAGATGATGGAGCAGAAGACAACGCTCTGGGGTTCGCATTTCACTGTAATCTCCGGGGGAGAGCCTCTCCTCTACGAGAGTCAGGGCAAAAATATCATCGACCTGTTCGAGAAATATAACAATAACTTCTTTCTGATGTTCACTAACGGCACCCTCATCGACAAGAGCGTGGCGAAGAAGTTCGCCGAGCTGGGTAACGTCGCGCCGGGAATCTCCGTCGAGGGATTCGAGGATGCAACCGACAAGAGACGCGGCAAAGGGACATACGGGAAAATCATATCTGCGATGGAAATGCTGAAGGAGGAGGGGGTGCTATTCGGCGCGTCTCTCACCGCGACACGGAGTAATGTCGAGGAGATCACGAGCGACGAGTTCTTCGACCTGTTCTTCGACAAGCTCGGGGTGGCCTTTACCTGGATGTTCCAGTATATGCCGATAGGAAGGGGCCCGTCCTTCGACATGATGATCACGCCGGAGCAGAGAAGGCAGCTCTGGTTCCGCGAGCAGCATCTCATGAAGGACCGCGGCGTATTCTTCATCGACTTCTGGAACGGCGGGCCGATATC
>DATKZJ010000161.1:0-5345 GCA_035527995.1 Spirochaetota bacterium
CTTTCAGCCATACACACTGGTAAAGGACCTGAGAACAGGGGTTGAGATAGGAAACGCCGCGGCGGTACTCGACGGAAAGATCGAGGAGTTCATCGACGCCGCTCTGAAATCCGCCTTATGAGGATGTGAGGATGAAGGGAAACAGGCTCCTACTCACTCTTTTTTTCCTTCTGAGCTGTGCATCCGCAGGATGGGGCGAGTTCAACCCTTTCCAGCAGAGAAAGATCGTAATAAAACAGTTCGAGAACAGGGGCGAAGAAGCATACGACTACCTCGGTGAGGCAATCACAAACAGCATCCATGATTTCCTACTCTCTGTTCCCTACATCATCCTCACAGACGAGGAGAGGGCCGCGCTGAAACAGCTCGCCCTCCTCGAGCGCTACGAAGATCGTTTCGAAGAGGCAGGAGGGACGGTACTCTACAGGCTGGAGCCGATCGTGATACACGGAGCCGAACTCGCAGATTCGTCAGATACCGCGGTCCTTATATACGGCTTTTACGAAGTGGGCCCCGATGAAAAAACAACCCTACTGATTTCAGCCTACAGCGGACTCACAGGCAGGGAGTATGTTCGGTACGAAACAGAAGAGGATCTCTACACCATCATCAAAAACCCGGAATCCTACCTTATACACTTTTTCAAACTTTTTTTACGGTATAAAACTCACACTGTGCTTCTCTCTGCAGAACCCCGCGACGCACTCATCTTCGTCGATGACAGGCTCGTCGGCGTAGGAGAGACTAAGGGGATACTTCTCACGCCCGGCACACACAGGATCACCGTGAAGAAGGGCGGTTACCGAAGCTTTTCGGACCTCATCCACGTGAAGGAGGACGGCTTTTCAAGACAGATGGTTCTCGAGGAGGAAAAACTGAAAAGCCCTGTCGAGTACGCCGTGACCCCCCACGGAACAAGGATCTACAGAGAGGAGAAATACGAAGGGGTATCCCCCCTCTCGTTCGGTCTCTCCGCTGATGACCGCACCGTCACATTCGTCAAGGAGGGATACGTGCATCGCACCGTACCTGTCGAGGAGATCGAAGGGCTCGAGCGCTACAAAGCCTCTCTCGTTACACATGAGATGAAACAGAAGCTTTTGAAGAAGGCGGAGCTCCACAGAAGAGGGTCGGAGACGCTGTACTACACAGGGATCGGCATGGCCGGAGCCTCCATCCTCCTCGGCATAGAGAAGACCGCATACCAGCAGAAGGCGGACCTGTACAGCGGGGTGGACGCGGACAGGTACAGCGAAGCGCTCGGGATTTCCAACACCCTCACCTACCTCACCACAGCCTCTGTAGTAGTAACAGCAGGAATATTTATCTTTTCCTTTATAGAAATGCTGAAGTATTTTGATCTCTACGACGAGGCGGAGTACAATCTGCTCAAGGGAGAGGTGCGATTTTAAGGTGAAACTGAAGATTCAGATCGGAAAGAGGCTGAACGGAATATTTTCAGGTCGACGGGGGGGAGAGGAGATCCTCGAAGAGATCGAGGAGATCCTCATCACTTCCGATTTCGGAATAGAGTTTACCGGTGCAATAGTGGAGGAGCTGAGAAAAAGGGTACGTACCTACGAGAGGGAGGACGTCCTCTCAGAGCTCAGGAACATTATTCGGGAAAAGGTGGCAGTACGGCCGGATTCTTCGGAAGGTCCGGCGCGGTCATCGATGACCGCTCATCTCATCTTCGGGGTAAACGGGACAGGGAAAACGACAACAGCCGGAAAGCTCGCGTACCGGCTGAAAAACAAGGGCAGGAAGGTGCTCATCGCAGCGGCCGATACATTCAGGGATGCCGCAGTAGAACAGCTGCTTGAGTGGGCCAAGAGGGCGGGGGTGCCGCTGGTACGGCAGCCCCAGGGAGCTGACCCGGGCGCCGTGGTGTACGATGCGTGCGATGCAGCGCTCTCCCGCGGTGTTGAGGATCTCATCATCGATACGGCGGGGAGGCTCCACAACAAGGAACACCTCATGGAGGAGCTGAAGAAAATTGCCAGGATATTGGACAGAAAGGCCGGCAGCGCTTCCAGGAGAAAACTACTCGTACTCGACGCCACGACAGGTCAGAACGCGGTCGAACAGGCGCGTCAGTTCAGCGAGTACACCGGTGTGGACGGGATCATTCTCGCGAAGCTCGACTCCTCCGCCAAAGGCGGCGTCGCATGCACCGTTTCCGGAATACTCGGAATCCCGATCCTCTATGCGGGTACAGGAGAGCGTATAGAAGATCTTGCTGATTTCGACATAGATGAGTATCTTGATATACTTCTTTCATGATATCGTATAAAAAAGAGTGTGGAGCAGCGTATGGACAGGTTTGAGCTCATTTCCAGACTGAAGCAGTCTTCTTCTGAAAAGATCGTGCTTCTGGTGCTTGACGGTCTCGGAGGATTACCGCGTAACAATAAAACAGAGCTCGAGACTGCACGAATCCCGAACCTCGACAAGCTGGCTGAGACCTCGGAAACGGGAATGATGGTACCGATCCTTCACGGGATCACCCCGGGTAGCGGGCCCGGCCACCTCTCACTTTTCGGCTACGATCCTCTTCGCTATATCATCGGAAGGGGAATTCTCTCGGCCCTCGGCGTGAAGTTTCCCGTCCGGCAGGGTGACCTCGCCGCCCGGGTGAACTTCGCTACGATCGATGAGCACGGAAACGTGACAGACAGGAGGGCCGGAAGGATAAAGGATGAGACGAACCGGAAAATGTGCGAACTGCTCAGGGAGATAGAGATCGACGGCGTGCAGTTCTTCATCGAAACAGAGAAGGAGCACAGGGCCGCCCTCATCTTCCGAGGAAAAGAATTTTCAGACCAGCTATCAGAAACCGACCCGCAGCGCACCGGGGTTGCTCCGCTGTCTGTTCGGCCGCTCGACGACAGGGAGGCTACACAAGCCACGGCTTCAATGCTGAACGACTTCCTCCAAAAGGTGAAGGAGAAGCTGAAAGCAGAGCACCCCGCCAACATGATTCTCCTAAGGGGGTGGGCACTGCATACGGCGATCCCCACTTTCGAGGAGATCTTCGGGCTCAACGCCTGCGCAATCGCCGGGTACCCGATGTACAGGGGGCTCGCGAGCCTCGTCGGTATGGACGTCGTCGAGGTTACAAGCGGCGTAGAACCGCAGTTCGAAAAGCTTGCCGAGCTGTGGGGAAAATACGACTTCTACTTCGTGCACGTGAAGTACACTGACAGCGCCGGAGAGGACGGCAACTTCGAACGAAAGGTTTCCGTGATAGAAGAGGTGGACAAGAATATCGGGAAGATCCTCGACCTAAAGCCCGATGTGCTCGCAATCACTGCGGACCACTCCACACCCGCAGAGTACAAAGCGCACTCATGGCACCCCGTTCCCCTGCTTTTGAAATCGAGATGGTCCAGGCACAGCCACGGGATACGGTTCGGGGAAACAGATCTATCACGGGGAACACTGGGCATAATCAACTCTCTAGACCTCATGCCTCTCGTTATGGCACATTCGGGAAGGCTTGCAAAGTTCGGCGCGTAAATCGGGAAACCGGCCTCCCGATTACCCTGCAAGAAGCGCTCAGCCCGCTCAAGAGGCTACTTTCTTTTCCAAAATATTTTAATAAAAATCATAATGTTAATTGTTGACTCTGTCATAATTATGTATTATTATTTACAATAATAGTTAGAATTATTATCATTATTGCCTGATAAGGAGGCGTACACATTGCCTGAAAAAATATATACAACCTACCAAATCGGAAAGTTTTGCCAGGTAAACATACGGACCGTAATCCGATGGATAGAAACCGGGAAGCTCAAGGCTTACTCGACCCCGGGCGGACATCGAAGGGTCAAATGGAGTGATCTCATAACCTTTCTCACACAGAACCGAATGCCGATTCCCCAGGAGCTGGAAGAGGCAAAGAGGAAGAAGATCCTCGTGGTGGACGACGATATCGACTTTCTCGATATCGTCACAAAGATACTGCAGGGGGTTCCTGATGTTGAGATAAGGACAACTTCCTCGGGATTCGATGCAGGTGTGCTCGTCGCAGAGTGGCTCCCTGACCTTATTCTGCTCGATTTCGTAATGCCTGATCTGGACGGGTTCGAAGTCACCAGGAAGATCAAAAGCAATCCGAGGCTCAAGAAGATTCCGATTATCGCAGTCACTTCCATTACCGATCCCGAAGAGCTGGAAAAGGTAAAGAACTCCGGTGTCGATACTCTTGCGACAAAGCCTATAGAAAGCACAAGCTTTCTGAAGAAGGTCGATCGTTTTATCTATATTGCGAGCCACAGCTACTAGACGATGAGGCTTTCCGTTGGTGATGCTTCTGTTTTCTGTCCGAGGGATCCTAAGCGATCTACCACCTCCTGGTAACGGCATTTTCCGGCTGTTAGGAAATCACGAGAGCGAGAGAGATTCGTACTCCTTAGGGCTGCCACCACGGTGGCGAGCCCCCGCGGTAGTGAAGAAGAAGCCCCGGGACAGAGGCATTCTTTAAGCCCGTGAGAGCATATACCTTTGTTTCAAATCTGTGAAGAGGATCTCTCTCTATAGTATCACAGACATGACTGGAGAGTATTTATGAAGAGGACGGATGTCGAGCTGATAAAGGGAGATATCACAGAAAGAGAGATCGATGCTATCATCAACACATCGAACAACATGCTGATTCTCGGTTCCGGTCTTGGGGGGGCGATCAAGTCAAAGGGAGGCCCCTCGATTGCCGAAGAATGCTCTCGGTACAGCCCGATAGAAGTGGGGGACGCCGTTGTCACCGGAGCGGGAAACCTCAAGGCGAACTATATCATTCATACGGCGCTTACCGAGTTCGACAGCCCGATCCTTGAAGAAAACATACGAAAGTCTCTCATCAGCAGCCTGAAAATAGCAAACAAGCGCAAGATGAAGAGCCTTGCCATTCCTGATATGAGCATGGGAATCGTCCGATTCTCCCCGAAGCAGTGTGCCCTGATCCTCTTCGACGTCCTCGAGAAGTTCCTCGAGGAGGACAACCGAACGCTCGCCACCGTAGAAATCGTAGTCTGGGACATCGAGACCTACAGGACATACAAAGAGGCATACGAGGAAGTATACAATAATAGACGCCAGGGGAAGCAATGAACTATATAGCCATCCTGATCGGATTTGCCGTTCTTGCACTCCTTTTTACCTTCGTCTACTTCAAGCTCTTTAGAAAACCCAAAAAGCTCCAGCGGATATGGGCACAGATCCAGACAGGAGATACAAAGAATTCGATCCGTCACCTCAAGACCATCATATACAAGCAGGGAGGGTCTGTTGATGCACACTTCCTGCTCGCCGAATGTTACAGGAGAGAGGGCACCTTCGGGCTC
>DATKZJ010000162.1:0-9736 GCA_035527995.1 Spirochaetota bacterium
TCTCTCGGCACGCCGTATGAGATCGATACGAGGAACAGGATCCTCTTTCTCGAGGAAATAGACGAATCCCTCGAGACCATTGACAACCATTTCATGCAGCTCAAGCTTGCAGGAAAACTGAAAAGCATAAAGGGAATTATCATGGGGCAGATGGTAGGCTGCAGGGATACGTCGGGGAACGGTTTCACGGTAGCCGATTTGATCGATGATATATGCGATAGTAAAGATATACCGGTAGTCCTCGGGTTTCCGTCTGGGCACCGACATGATGACGGTCCGAATATCACTCTTCCTTTCGGTATTGGTGTAACTGTTGATGCGGATAAGCCGGCGATTGTTGTTCACGGTTCCGGCGTGAGCGGTATATAAAAGTGCTATCCTGTACGGAGGAAGACGGTATAATAGCACTCGGACAGGTAAAAATATATTGAAAAATAGCAGTGTAGCTAATAATATAGATCGGTTTTTTCATGTTTCTGAAACGGGGACTTTTCTATGGTCGATACAAACAACGAGCAGCCCGAAGAAGAAGGGTCCGATCTCACCCTGCTCGACGGGGCACTTGCAGACACCTCCGAAATACTCGATGATACCGAGGTCCAGAAGCTAATAGCGGCGTCCGCCTCCTATCCTCTCGAACAGAGGCTCGGGGCTTTTGAGGACATTGTCGAGTCGCAGGTCGGCGATACCGGTATGAACCGCGCGCGCAACATAGAACGGGAGGTGGGGCTGCACCAGATCTACCTCAAGTTCGAGGGAGGCAATCCCACAGGCACTCAGAAGGATCGAATCGCGTTCGCACAGGCAATGGATGCCCTCCGGAGGGGCTTCGACGCGATCACTGTGGCGACATGCGGTAACTACGGCGTCGCGGTCTCGCTCGCGTCCTACCTCGCCGGACTGAAGAGTTACATCTATATACCGCTGGACTATCACACGAAACGAATAGCAGAGATCGAACGGCTTGATGCGAATATCGTCAGGATCGAGGGAGACTATGAGGAGGCCGTTCGTGCCTCGAAAGAAAGGGCGCAGAAGGACGAGATGTACGATGCAAACCCGGGCGGAGAGAACACCGCGATACAGCTCAAGACTTACGGAGAAATAGCGTATGAGATCTATGATGAGCTCAGGGACGCACCCGCAGCCGTCGCACTTCCCGTGTCGAACGGGACGACGCTCGCCGGCGTATACAGAGGGTTTGTAAGCCTCTACCGGCGCGGAAAGACGTCGAGGATCCCAAGACTCATTGCCGGCTCATCTTTCAGGAAGAACCCCATAGTCGGAGCGTTTCTGAAGAACCTCCCGCACTGTGAAGATCTAGACGCCGAAAGAATAAAGGAGACAAGGGTGAACGAGCCTCTCATCAACTGGCACTCAATAGACGGTGACCATGCGCTCGATGCGATACGGGAGTCCGACGGATTTGCATCGTATGTCACGGACAGAAACATGATGTACTACTCGAGGACCCTTCGTGAGCAGGAGGGGTTGAGCGTGCTGCCCGCATCTACGGCAGGAATCATCGCGCTCGTTAACCGGCACAAACAGGAACGCCTTCCAAGCGACCGGTATGTCGCAATTCTGACCGGGAGGAAATGATGGCCGATTTTCCCGAAGGGAACGCGATTGTGTACTGCGAGGGGGCGTTTGCCACGACGAACGGCAAGACCGCTCACGGCCTTGTACGGCGTACGAGACGTTACAGTGTGCTCTCTGTTGTCGATTCCCACTACAAAGGAAAAGACGCGGGAGAAATTCTCGACGGAAGGGCGAACGGTATTACTGTCTTCGGAAGCGTGAACGACGCGTTCCGGAATGCCGAACTTTCCGGTAGACCCGCCTCCCACCTTGTCGTCGGGCTCGCACCTGACGGCGGGAGGCTGACACCGCAGGGGAAAGAGGACGTGAAGGAGGCTATACGCCTCGGTCTCGACGTGGACTGCGGGCTCCATGACCTGCTTTCGGAAGACGCGGAGGTGGCTTCGCTCGCAGCGAAGCACAAAGTCAGGATACGGGACATCAGAAAGCCCCTGCCGAGGGAAAGCCTCCACTTCTTCTGCGGGAAGATCGAGGAGGTCGACTCTCTGAAGATAGCCGTGCTCGGGACGGACTCAGCTATAGGGAAGCGCACCACGGCGTGGATACTCGCGGAGGCGTTTGAACGGGCCGGTCTTTCGGCAGAAATCATAGGAACAGGACAGACCGCATGGATGCAGGGAGTTCAGTACGGTCTCATCCTCGATGCTCTGATCAACGATTTCGTTACAGGAGAGATAGAGCACGCGATATGGCAGGCGTGGAAGGAAAAAAGACCGGATGTGATAGTCATAGAGGGTCAGGGGAGCCTCCTCAACCCCGCGTACCCCGGCGGCATGGAGATCCTCTCAGCAGGGAGGCCCCAGCTCGTAGTGCTCCAGCACGCGCCTGCCCGCAAGGAGTATGACGGTTTTCCAGGGTACACCCTTCACCCCTTGGACGTTCAGATAAATGCCATCGAGGTTGTTTCAAGCGCCCGGGTCGCTGCGGTCACCGTCAACCATGAGAATATACCGGATAGGGAGATCGACAACGTATGCCGGCGGATATCCGCGGATACGGGACTGCCGATATCGGATGTCCTTCGCTCCGGGGCCGATCCTCTCGTCGGGTATCTCACCGCCGGGCACCCTCGTTCCGGCGCAGTGTATAGGGAGCAAACAGCAAAAACTTTCAAGACACCGGGAAAAGGCCTCAACAATCTCGTCGCAATCGACGATTTGGAGATCGGTCCTGTACGCGTGGAGTGCGATCGATTCATAGCGCCCTATTCCGTGCGGAGAGGAGGCACGGTCGATACGTTCAACTTGATCTACCGGTACGAGGAGGACGTATTCAATCCGAAAGACCCCTGCTGTGTGAACCTCGCGCATATTGCTGCGGCGCAGATAGGGATAAACTACGGTCTCTTCGCAGACAGGATAGTGTTCCGCGGCCATTATGACGGAAACGACAGGACCTTCATACGAGAGATGATAGAGAACACCTCTCGCGAGATATACGTGAAGAAATTTCTGGAGCCGAACCCTTTCCTTGTACGGTCTTTTCCGGGGCTGCCGGTGCTTAGGCTCGAGTCGTACACGAATGCGAAGATCATTTTCCCGGACAAGACCTCAAAACCTTGTGAAGCAGAATGGAATGGCAGTGACGGCGCAGCGGGGATCCTTTTGAGCGGAGGCAAGGAGAGTCTTTTAAGCTACGGGCTCTTAAACGAGATAGGGCTCGACACTCACCCTGTATTCGTCAACGAGTCGGGGCGTCACTGGTACACCGCTCTGAACAGCTACCGGCACTTCAAAAAAAACATTCCCAATACGGCCAGGGTATGGACGAACTCGGACCGCGGGTTTGTCTGGATGGTGAGACATCTTCCATTTATACGGCATGATTTTTCTGATTTTCGAGCAGATGATTACCCGATACGGCTGTGGACGGTCGCCGTATTTCTCTTCGGCGTCCTTCCGATTCTTCGCAAGAGGAATGCAGGTCTACTTGTTGTAGGTGACGAGTATGATACGACCAGGAAGGCCGAGTTCGAGGGCATTCCCCACTATGACGGGCTCTACGACCAGAGCCGCTTCTTCGACCTCAGGCTGACCGAGTATTTCTCCAAAAAGCGATGGAACATCACACAGTTTTCCGTGGTACGGCCGCTCTCCGAGCTGCTTGTTCTGAAGCTCCTGGTGGAGCGGTATTCCGAGCTCCAGAGGAATCAGGTTTCCTGTCACATGGCACATCTAGAAGGGGAGAGGGCTTTTCCGTGCGGAAGGTGCGAGAAGTGCCACCGTATCGTGGGAATGCTCGAGGCACTGGAGGCGGACCCCAGGTTTTGCGGATATACCGAAAAACAGATCGCCGAATGTCTCGTGAGGCTTCCCAAAAAGGCCCTCCATCAGGAATCCGCATTGAGCAGGCAGACCCTTTACCTTCTTGCAGGGCGCAATCTCATCGATCTGTCGGCCGGAGAGGGCGGGCTTGAGCCCCACGAGGAGGTCGAGCATCTGCGTTTCCACAAGGAGATCTCCCCGAAGGATGTGATCCCGGATTCGATACGGGGGAAGATCATCAGCATACAGATGGAGCACTCACGCGGCGCTCTCAGATGGACGAAAGGAAAGTGGGTTTCTTTCAAACTTTAGTTCGACGAACCAACGGCCCGAGCCCGCATCAGAATTAATTCTGTATCAAAAGGAGGTGCTGGTAACTATGAAAGGGAAAAAGGAAAAAAAAAGTTACATGCTCGGAGAGCTCTCATGGCCTGAGGCGCAAAGGCATCTCGAAGAGATCGATATCGCGCTCCTCCCGGTCGGAGCGACGGAGCAGCACGGACCTCACCTCCCCCTCGACACTGACTCTTTTGATGCACTGCACCTTTCGAGAGAAATCGCCTCCGCCCTCGACGACCCGAAGCCGATTGTCCTTCCTCTCATCTCGTACGGTGTATCGTACCACCATATGGATTTCTGCGGCACTATCAGTATCACAAATGAGACTCTTACAAGACTCGTCTACGAGATCGGGATGAGTGCAGCGCAGCATGGGATAAAAAAATTTATTATCATCAACGGGCACGGCGGCAATACCCCTTCCCTCAAGAACGCGGCTCAGATGATAAACCGTGATGCCGGTATATTCACGTGTGTCGATACCGGTGAGACGAGCGACATCGACGTCGAGAGGATCATCGAAACCCCGAATGACGCGCACGCCGGCGAGATAGAAACGAGTACGACACTCGCTCTTAGGCCGGATTTCGTCCATATGGAGGAGGCTGAGGCGTTTATCCCGGATTTCTCGAGCAGATATCTGGATTTCAGTTCATCTCGAAGCGTCGAATGGTATACACGTACTGAAAAAATATCTGCAAACGGAGTGCTCGGAGACCCGACGAAAGCAAGCAGGGAAAAGGGGGAGATGATATGGAGGATCATGATCGAACACCTCGTGAGATTTGTGCGCGAGCTTCGAGATCTCACCCCCGAAGAGATATATGAGCGGCGGTACTGAATATGAAGATCACGAAGATAGAGGCATGGGCCGTCTCAATGGCGCTCGAGGAGCCGTATACGATTGCATATGAGAGTATTGAACGTGCCGAAAACGTGCTCCTTCGTATCGAGACCGACAGTGGAACAACGGGGCTCGGCTGCGCCGCACCTGATATGGAGGTCACAGGGGAGAATTCAAAATCGGTCCTAGAGTCAATAACCGGGGCAGTAGAGCCCTCTCTTGTGGGGGAGGACCCGCTGAGGTACGCGCTCCATCTCGAAAACCTGAAAGGCGCGGTACCGGGCCAGCCTGCCCTTCTCGCGTGCGTCGATATGGCCCTCCACGATATCATGGGGAAAAAATGCGGAATGCCTCTCTGGAAGCTGCTCGGAGGGTACCGCGACCGTATGGCCACGAGTATCACAGTGGGGATCCTGCCGGTCGCTGAGACGGTGCGAAAATCACAGGAATACGTACAGAAAGGCTTCCGGTCCATTAAGCTGAAAGGCGGAAAGAGTGTTGAAGAGGATGTCGAGAGGATCATAAGGGTGAGGGAAGCGGTGGGCACAGGAGTAGAGCTCAGGTTCGACGCAAACCAGGGATACAGCATCGAAGAGGCTGTGAGGTTCGTGAAAGAGACGATCCCCTTCTCGGTCGAGCTTTTGGAGCAGCCGACGCCGAGGGATGGTTCGGAGCAGCTCGGCAGTATTACACGGCAGGTTTCCATACCTGTCATGGCGGACGAGAGCATGATGTCTCTCCGTGACGCGTACAGGCTCGCAAAAGGAGAGCTTGTCGACATGGTGAACATCAAGCTTATGAAGGCTGGAGGGATTTACGAGGCGCTTATGATCAATGCAGTGGCCCGGTCAGCGGGACTCGAGGTCATGGTCGGATGTATGGACGAGGCTTCTCTCGGCATTGCCGCAGGTCTCCACTTCGCGCTCGCGCGTCCGAATGTCCTTTACGCGGACCTCGACGGGTTTATAGGCCTGAAGGACGACCCGACAGCAGGCGCGGTAAGGCTCGTCGAGGGTACACTCTATGCGAACGACTCGCCCGGTCTCGGCTTTGACCTGTTGGGCAAATAAAGGCACTTTTAACAATCAGTTTAAAGATCGATAACTCACTGGAGGTAGTACATGAAAATCCGGGTGGCTGCAGCGCTCATCCTGCTGCTTCTCGTTGTGTTGACCTCCGGTAAATCGGGGAAGATGGAAGAGCTCCGGAGCATCGGAGACAACAGGGACCTTGTAGAAGCGGTGGTCTATGCGTATAGTCTCGAAGAGGAGCTCTGGAAGAATGAGAGCAGGATAAAGAGCAAAGAGGACGTGTTTAAAATCTTCAGGAAAGGATTCGGCGAAAAGGTGGCCCGAGAGCTCTCCGATTACTACTGGATGGAGGGCGAGGACCAGTATGGCGGAAGGACTTCCATGCTCAATGCAGGAGATCCTGTGTTCATTAAGCCGGGCTCGATCGAAGTCCTCAGCAGGAAAGGGGGAAAGGCGGAGGTGCTCTTGAAGTTTTCGAAGAGCGAAGAGGGGCCGATCACATACAGAGCACACTCCGTAAGGGTTGTGCTGAAAAGGGAAACGGATGTGTGGAAGCTGTACGATGCTGACTCGAGGTGGTTTTGATACCGGGTTTCATCGTATATCGGTCATCCATACGCGAGCAGCCAGTAGATGTAGGAGATGTAGAGAAGCGTGAAAACGATTCCCTCCCAGCGCTCAAGCAGGTAGTACTTTCTTCCGGCGAAAATCACTATGAAGAGTATGAGACTGGCGAAGACGGAAATGGCGATGCTGATGTTGTCCCGGATCGGAAAAAGAGGGATGGGGTTTATAATCGCGCTTGTCTCCGGTGGCTGTGACGTTCAGGTCCCTCTTGTCTATACCTGGAATATACGCCTTGACAACCACCTCTTCGGGGTTTCGGTTACATCGATATCGAGGCACCAGCGACCCTCATGCTCTCTTGCAAAGAAAGAATCGAAGAGGTTATCCATCATCCTGCGGAACTCGGCAAGATCCCTCAACGGTTCCCACTTTATCAGGTGTAAATCTCCTTATACTATTGGCCTTTTGTATCACCAAAGCATGTCCCTACGAACCTCGCGGCCTCAAGCAGCGGGTCCTGGGGCTGTATCAGTCTCGGCCCCTTTGCGACCTTGCTGATCGGTACATGCACGAGAGATCCGCTCTGCACCCCGACCATATAGCCGAACTTACCCTTTTTTATCAATGAAACTGCTTCTGCTCCGAGCCGGGTTGCGAGGACCCTGTCGTGCGCCGTAGGTGTCCCCCCCCTGAGGAGATGGCCCATCACCACGGTCCTCGTCTCGAGACCTGTATGACGTTCGATCTGCTCACCGAGGAAAAAACCGACGCCCCCGAGCCTAACGGGATCGAGGCTTTCTTTCACCAGCCGCCTTACTATTACATCTCCTCCTGCAGGCTTTGCCCCCTCTGCGACGATCACGATGCTGAACCGTTTTCCCTTACTGTTTCTCTGGCGCACATATTCGGAAACCGATTTGATATCGTACGGAATTTCCGGAATGAGGATAACATCACCGCCGCTCGCCATGCCCGCGTGTACCGCGATCCACCCCGCGTTGTGACCCATGACCTCCACTATCATGATCCTGTGGTGTGACTGAGCGGTCGTGTGGAGCCTGTCTATTCCGTCCGTTGCGATCTGGACCGCGGTATCGAACCCGAAGGTAACCTCCGTCTCTCGTATGTCATTGTCGATCGTCTTGGGGATTCCGATGATGGGGATGCCGTCTTCGAAAAGCCTGCTTGCGATCCCCAGTGTGCCGTCCCCTCCGATGACCACGAGACACTCGATCCCGACTGACCGGATATTTTCTATTACTCCCTTCGACATATCGCGGAACTCTTTCGAATCGTCTCCTTCGGAATAGTACCTGTAGGGATTGGCGATTTTTGAGGTGCCCAGGATGGTTCCGCCGAGTGTGAGAATCCCCGATACATCTTCATACGTCAGTTTTCTGTACCGCTTGTTGACAAGCCCATGATATCCGTCCTCGAAGCCCAGGACATCCATATCGAGCTCGATGATCGCCCTTTTCGTTACCGCACGAATAACGGCGTTTATTCCGGGACAGTCACCGCCGCCGGTTAGGATAGCGATCCTACGCTTCCTTTTCATGATGTTCCTCCCTATTTATTTGGAGCCCATGATAAAAAGTTACGTTGATTCCGCTCATAGTATGAGCTCTCTTCCTTCACTTGCGGCAAAAAAATTCAGGGTGGCTTTTTTTTGCTGGAGCAGTCTTTTGATCTCCCCGACGATTCCGTCGATTTCCGCATCCGTGTGGTCCGGATCGTGGTGGAAGAGGCCGAACCTTTTTACACGGGCCCGAATACCCAGCTCAAGTGAGATGGAGACCGTGCTGTGACCGAACCCCTCTACGCTCCTGTATTCTCTATCTGTATACTGGGCATCATGGAGGAGGAGGTCCGCTCCCTCACAGAACCTTATGTAATCTGCAAGGGATTTCCCCCCCTCATGATGGTGTTCGAGCTCATTGTCGGTCAGAAATACGAACGTTTTTTCTCCGTCTTTTATCCTGTACCCGTACCCTCCGTTCGGATGGCTGAGCGGGATCGGCGTCACGGTTGCAGAGCCGATCTGTTTCACAATAGGTATTCCGTGGGTGAAATCGAATTTCGCCTTCATCGCGCTGAAGCGGGCCGGAAAGTACGGCGGCTCCATCTGGTGCTCGAGGTAGTTTCTTACCGTCTCCTTTGCGATCGGCCCCCCCCGGATATGGATCGCATAATTGTTCGAATAAGCCGGCTTAAAGAAGGGGAAACCGATAAGGTGGTCCCAGTGGGAGTGGGTGAGGATGAGGTAGATATCGTTTGTTTTTCTTTCTTCGATTATCTTTTTGCCGAGGTTCCTGATACCGCTTCCGGCATCGAGTATTATCATTGTGCCGTCCTGCAGAGAGACCTCTACGCAGGTGGTGTTTCCCCCGTATTTTACAGTGGACGGCCCTGGAGTCGGTATCGATCCGCGGGCGCCCCAGATCGTGATTTTCATGCCTCTATGCCCTCCTCTTTTTTTTATAGTGTCACAGACTGAAGGTAAAATCAAGTACTGCCTTTTACTGCCGCCAAATAATTACATTGAAAGAAGGCGATGAGCTCCGGATTTTTCGGTATTCTTTTATCTTGACGAACAACTATATTTATCTTACATATTCTCAGCTTATTTCTATGGAGTTTTTTATTATGGCAGTACAGGTAAAGAGAAAACCGTTAAAGCTCTACCCGGACCCAAAACGCGTCGTTGCACGGTTTTTCATGCCCGGTCGGCCGGACAGGGCGAGATCGATAGTGTACAGGGTTGAAAAGCTTTCCGGCAAGGAGGCGAAAAAAACTTTCGAGCAGGTGCTCAAGGATTTCTCAAGCCGTCACAGAGAACTATACAGGGTGCTCGAAGAAAACTTCGAGCGAGTGAAGCAGGAGATAGGCGAAGAAGAGGTGAACTGGGATTCACTTTCCCATGTAAAGAAGCTTCTTATCAGCTCATACTTTACGATGGAGTATTCCATCGAGTCTGCGGCCTTTTTTAATCCTTCCATAGTTGTGGATCCTGTACAGACAGGACTTTCTGACGGTAGCACCAGTGTGATCGTGAGCTTTCGCGCCACAGGAGAGGGGCATATATCATC
>DATKZJ010000163.1:0-2475 GCA_035527995.1 Spirochaetota bacterium
CCGCCGCTGTTCCCGGGATTCAGCGCAGCATCGATCTGGATTATTTTTCCTATCTGTAAGAAGGAGCGGTCCACTGAACTGATTACACCGCTCGTTACGGTATTGGTGAGGCCTATGGGGTTTCCTATTGCGACGACCTTCTCTCCGAGCCTGAGCGAATCGGAATCTCCTATCTGAACATGGGTGGAAAGCTCCTTCTCTATCTTGAGGAGCGCGAGATCGAACACGGAATCGTATCCCACGATCTTTGCGACATACCGTATGCTCTCGTCCTTTCCCGGGATCACATACACCCTTGAGTACCCCTCGTATTTCGGATCTACGCTCGACTCTATTATGTGATAGTTAGTTATGATATACCCGCGCCGGTCGATGACCACTCCGGTCCCCAGAACCTGATCCGGCCTGCTGATACCCATCTCCGTCTTTATGCCCTTATCCACGAAAATCTTCACGCTGCCCTTGATCACATTTTCTATTGCGTCTTCGCCCGGCTCCTTATTCTCCGCGGCCTTTTTCTCCAGCCTCACTATGCCCGCTTCGAGCTCTTCGGGTCCGTCCGCGTAATATTTTTCTTCCTCAGGTTTCTCTAGTTCACGGAAGATGTCGAAATATTTTCTCGCGAGAAGCGGATTCTTCCGCTCCAAAAAGAGTCCGGCCAGCTCCCTGTAGAGAAACGGAGCTTCAGGGGAGAAATTGGTGAGGTAGAGCAGCCATGAAGCCCTTTCGAGATCGCCTTTGGAAACAAGCTCAACCGTTGCATACTGCCACACATAATCGGAGAGAGCCGCACTGTACTCATCCCGGCGCTCATCCGCGAGGTTATCCCGGGTGACGTTGACAAAGGAGTATGTAAACTGTATCGTTCCGAGCGTATCGCCGTCGGCCTTCAGGTCCTCGATCTTCGAGAGGTAGAGCGACTCGAGCTCATCCGTGATCTCTTCCACTCTCGAGTCGTTGCAGCAGTTCAGAAACTCTATGTAGCTCCTGCACGCCCCGAAGAACTCGCCCTCGCCGGTATTTTCATAGAACTCGCTGAGGATTTTTTTATCCACTTTTGCGATTTTTTTACTATCTTTAACGTCATATGTTGAACAGGAGAGGATAGATAGTAGTACTGCTGTAATACAAACTGCTGCTAGGACAGACTTCTTTCTCATAGCAATAAAAATAACATAGTGATTTCAGAATATCAACACACAAAGATTCCGTATGCCGATTCGGGGCTTTGAGGGATGGTTAATTTGTAAATAACTTGACGTCCTCATACACGAACAGTATAGTGACGGTACGTTACAATTAAGGCTGGAGGGTTTTATGGAAAAGATCAATGTTGCACTCGCTGGTCATACATCTGTTGGAAAAACACTGTTTCTAGACACGGCGCTGTACGATATAGGAGCGGTTGATTCGATAGGTAAGGTCGACGACGGAAAATCGCTGAGCGACTTCGACGAGGAGGAGATCAAGCGAAAGATATCGATACATTCCACAGTCTTCAGTGCCGAGGTGGGCGGCAAGGCACTCAATATCATTGATACTCCCGGCTCTTCCGATTTCATCGGAGAAGTTGTTTCATCTCTCTACGGCGTTGAATCGGTAGTGCTCCTCATCGACGCGGTGAACGGAGTCGAGATCGAAACATCCAAGATTTTCAGCAGGACGAAGAAGATGGGGATCCCTGTGATAATATTCATCAATAAGATGGATAAGGAACGCGCAGATTATAAAAAAACAATCGGTAACATAGAGGAAAACCTCGGTACAACGCTCGTTCTGCTTCAGATTCCGATAGGGCAAGAGAGCGGTTTCAAGGGTGTTGTAGACCTTATAAAGATGAAGGCGTACATATCAGAGGGGGACGGGAAAAAACCGAAGGAGCAGGATGTCCCGGGGGCGCTCCTTGCTGAGGCCCAGGAGAGGCGAAACAGCCTCATCGAGGCGGCAGCGGAATCGACAGACGAACTCACAGAGAAGTATCTCGAGGGAGAGACACTCACTAACGAGGAGATCGAACTCGGGATCAAGAGCAGAGTCGCAGACAGGCAGGTAGTTCCCGTTCTCTTCGGCTCCTCGCTCCTGAACAGAGGCGTCAAGGAGGCCCTGGAGACCATCGTCGAGGTCGCGCCGCAGTCGGACTATGCCGGTAACTTCAAGGTGTTCGATGCCTCCGACAGCTCCAAGGAGATCGAAGTCGCTAGAAGCACAGAATCCAGATTCATCGGCGTGGTTTTCAAAACCCTCATAGACCAGTTCGTCGGAAAGATCACCTTTTTGCGCATCCTCTCAGGCGAGCTCGGCCCGGATGAGATCGTATACAACAGCACAAAAGACCAGAAAGAGAGGCTCTCAAAACTCTCGCGGGCTTTCGGGAAGAATCAGATTCCTCTCGGCAGAAAGGCTGAAGAGGGCGACATCGTTGTATTTACAAAACTCCCGTATGCGGAAACCGGCCACACCCTCTGTTCTCATGAC
>DATKZJ010000164.1:0-13156 GCA_035527995.1 Spirochaetota bacterium
CCCGATGTCCTTTCCGAGTATAAGAGGGAGCTCCCCCTGTGTGTCTGCATCATCCATGATGTCTCCGAGGGTCACGATCTCTCTCGTCTCGTTCGGGATCTCGATACCGACGGCCGACCTTCCCGGAATCGGGGCCTCTATTCTTACACCCGGGGCCGAGAGACTGAGGGCGATATTATCGCTGAGGTTTACAATTCTGCTCAGTTTCACACCGGGCGCAGGCTGGAGTTCATAGCGCGTGATTACAGGCCCCTGCGTAAATCCTATTACCTTTGTCTCTATTCCGAAGTACCCCAGGGTTTTTTCGAGCTCACGCGCCTTTCTCTCGATCTCCCTCTCTCTCTCTTTTGTATTGATTCCTTTTGACCTTTTCAGCAGTTCGCTGTTCGGCAGCTCACCGCCTTCAGGCGGTGAACTGATAGACGGCGGGCTTTTGGGGATCACGCGTTCAATCGACGGCAGGAACTCGATCTCTTCTCCCATCTCCCTTTCACCCTCCCCATGCCCTGAGGACACCACTTTGCCTTCCACATCGAAACGGACCCTTTTGATAAGGGGGGGCTTTCGCCCTCTGTTCCATGGCCTCGAGATCTCCGAAGGCTTTGTTTCCTTCCGCACTCTTTTTTCGCCTCCGGCCCTTCCACGCTTTTTAAAAAGCCCCTCAAAAGGGATGACAGCCATCCCGAAGAGCTGCGCTCCGAAAAGAACGCCGAAAATTATAATCGAGACCGCACGCCGCTGGAGCATAGGCTCTGCTATCAATCTGCCGAACACCCCTCCCCCACTGTAGAGGAGGTCCTGGACCAGAAGAGAGAAAAAAACGATCGATGTGGCGACGAGCACGATGGAGAGTACCGAGAGAACCGACTTTCTGAAGACAGGCAGCCGCCTGAAATAACAGTAGCCGACATATAACATGAGTAAGGAAAGCACATATCCCGCCCTGCCTATGTAGTACGAAAAAAAGGCCGCGATTCGTGCACCTGTCCTGCCAAGGAAGTGGCCGACTTCAGCAGGCGGCTCATTACTGAAGTAGAGAGTGTCTTCTGGATGGAACCCGGTAATCATCAGGAGTATGAAGAGTCCTGCTGTGATGAGCAGAACCTTTAAGATGCTTTTTCTTACAGCGATACGATTCATATTTCCCTTACCTATGCCTCTCATTCAGAGTAAAATGAGCCCGAGAGCTGCCACCACAAAACAGTAGAAGGAGAAGATCCACAACCTTCCCCCCTGTACGAATTTCAGAAGGATGCGCAGGGCAGCGTATCCCGAAACGAGAGAGAACAGGAACGCCACAATCACCACAGCTAAACTCGTACCCTGATAGAGATACTGGTGTGATCTCATATATTCGAAAAGCACGGCGCCGAAGACGGACGGAATAGACAGCAGAAACGAATACGAAGCGGACAGTTCGCGATCCAGACCCATGAACAGTCCGGCGGAGATCGTGCTTCCCGACCGGGATATTCCAGGGAGCATGGCGAATGACTGTACGAACCCTATTACAAAGGGAACATGGATACGGGCCTCATCGATCTGTCTCGTCCCTTTTTGGGCATATCTGGTCGCAAAGAGTATAACGCCTGTGACTATGAGAAACGCCGATACAGCAGACGGGTTCTGGAACAGTCCGACGATCGTGCCCTTAAACAGAAACCCGACTAGAGCGGTTATTACGGTTGAAACAATGATATATAAGAACAGCCTTGTATTGCCGCGGGCCGCTTCCCCTCTCCTTCCGAGATCCCTCAGGATTTCCCATATCTTTCTGTAGTAGACAACAACGGTCGCGGTAACCGTGCCGAGATGGAGTATGAGATCGAACAGTATCGGTACATCAGATACGCCTATCAGGCTTCGTGTCAGCACGAGATGTCCCGAACTGCTTATAGGGAGGAACTCCGTTACTCCCTGCATGATGGCGAGAATTATGGCCTTTTGTAATGTCATACTGTTCCCGAGGAAAACATATTTTTGGCACTTCAGGTATCCGTTCTACTTACCGATGATAAAGAAAAATACTACAATCAGCTGGCCATGAGTAAAGTATATTTAAAAAAACTACCGGTTCTGATCACGCTCCTGTTTATCATCTGTATTAGTATCGGCTATTCTCAGGAATACAAAACCGAGTGGGGTGGATATTCTGGCATCAATGCAGGCATCAAGTTCCATAACAAAGAGATCTACTACATGGGACAGCCTATATGGGTGGAGTTCCAGATAGTAAACGTTGGCGTCCATCCGTTTCTTTTCCTGTCCTCCTACAAGAAGCTTTTTACGTTCGACTTCGAGGTATACACTGACACAAACCGCTGGGTCGAACACTCCAAAGAGTGGATACTGGAGAAACGCCGATACGAGGCTGTGCTGAGCGATGAGATCACCCTCAAGGAAAACGAAGTCTACGGAGTACGTATCGATATAGGCAGATGGTTCGAATTCGAAAAACCGGGAGATTATATCATACGAGGCGTCTTCTATCCCGGGCTCATCACTAATCCGGAGCAGAAGCTTTACTCCGAAAATGAGCTCATCCTGCGGCTGCATCCCCCGTACACCGAAGAAATAAAACAGAAGGAGCGGGCCGAGGAGATTAAGAAGCTGAAGGCAGAGAAGCTCCCGCCGTACGAGGTTTTGGACTACACTCTGAAAGCGTTCATGGATCGGGATTTCGAAAAATACTTTCTCTATATAAAATTCGACAAGTTCATAGGGCAGTTCGCGAATGCGAGGAAGAAGTATCAGGATACACACGATAGAGACAAACCACTAGTAATAGAAGAGTTCAAGCAATACCTCATGGGAATAAATAAGCTCGAATCAATCCCCTACTCCGATGCCATTCCTGTCGACTATGAGATCGAGGAGACCTACATCAAAGGGAGGGACGCACAGGTGAAGGTACTCGAAACATTCAAATACCTTGGTCTCGTTGAACAGAAGCGGTATACCTACCATCTGCACTTATACGGCGACAGATGGCTCATCGAGAGCTACGACGTAATCAATATTGCACGGTAGTTAACGGACCATGCCGGCCCGCTGCGGCAGCCTCGCTGTAGCAGCCTTGGAATTTTCGTCTTCCAATTCTTTACACAGCCCAACGGAATTTGATTATATTTACCCATTACAATTGTATTACTAGGAGATGCTAAATGAGCAACCGCAGAGGGTTCCTAGGCCCCATCTATGGTGAGGGAAGGTCTTACAAGCTGGAGGACGCAAATGAACCGATGCTTTTCAGAGAGGTTTTCCCCTATACCGAGGTATGCAGGACTCCTTTCGATAACCGTATCATTCCAATCAGTCCTCCTGACGAGATTTACATCAGCGATACAACCTTCAGAGACGGCCAGCAGGCGCGTCCCCCGTACACACCGAAGCAGATGGTCGATCTCTTTAAATTAATTCACCGGCTCGGGGGGCCCGAGGGAGTCATAAGCCAATCCGAATTCTTTCTGTACAGCGACAAGGACAGAAAGGGCCTCGAAGACATACTCTCCCTGGGATACGAGTACCCGAGGGTTACCGGCTGGATAAGAGCTCATAAGAAGGACCTTCAGCTTGTGAAGGACGCAGGGCTCAAAGAGACCGGAATCCTCACCTCGTGCAGCGATTACCACATCTTCCTCAAGCTAAAAAAGACAAGGCGCCAGGTAATGAAAGATTACCTCACGATCGTCCGCGATGCTCTCGATGTGGGCCTTTCGATCCGCTGCCACTTCGAAGATATCACGAGGGCTGACATCTTCGGTTTTGTGATCCCTTTCGCCCAGGAGCTCATGAAACTTCGCGAAGAGAGCAAGCTCGATGTAAAGATCAGACTGTGCGATACACTGGGCTATGGGATCCCCTACCCCGGTGCTGCTCTCCCGAGAAGTGTTGCAAAGCTCGTGAGATCGCTTATAGACCATGCGGGCGTGCCTGGGGAGCTTCTGGAGTGGCACGGACACAACGATTTCCATAAAAGTCTCATCAATGCAACGACGGCCTGGCTCTACGGCTGTGCAACCGCCAACGGGACCCTGCTCGGATTCGGAGAACGCACAGGCAACACCCCGCTCGAGGCCTTGATAATAGAGTATATATCCCTCACAGGAAAGACGAACGGCATCGATACTACTGTGATAACAGAGATCGCGAACTATTACGAGAAGGAAATCGGCGAGTATGTTCCTCCGAACTACCCGCTTGTCGGCTCCGACTTCAATGCAACGAGGGCAGGCATTCATGCTGACGGTATGATAAAGGACCCGGAAATATACAACATATTCGACACGGAAAAACTTTTAAAGAGACCTCCCGGGATCATGATCAACGACAAATCCGGGACTGCGGGGATCGCACAGTGGATTAACCTTCATCTCAGGTTGACGAACGAGGACAGGGTGAGAAAGAACGACCCGGTCATATCCAGAATCAACGACTGGCTGCAGGAGCAGTACAACAAGGGGAGAGTCACCACTATTTCCAACGAGGAGATGGAGCATCTGGTGAGACACTTTATGCCGCACCTGTTCATCTCCGAGTTCGACCGCATAAAGCGCCGGGTCCTGGAGATGGCGGAGGACATCCTCCTGAAAGTAGCTGAGACCCCGGAGCTCGTTTCAATGGATCCCGCGCGTATAACGTCGGCCCTCGAAAAGGTCGTATTAGAGCACAGGTTTATACAGTGGTCCTACGTCACAGACCTCGACGCAAAGCTCATCACCCCCTTTATTACGCAGCCAAATCTCAAGGGAAAGTTCAAAACTGCGAATATACCGGAGGATTTCTCCGATCGCTCCTGGTTCTCTCAGCCCATGGAAGACGGGAAGATACATGTCTCCAAGTTCTACGTGTCCTATATCACGGAAATACTGTGCCTCACAGTATCCACCCCGATCTTCGGCAAGAACGACCGCATAGTGGGTATCGTTGCGTTCGACATACAGTTTGAGGACCTCGTGCGGGCGGAAGACATGTTCTAGCAGGTGAGTATACAACGCTCGCCGCAGGTGCAGGTCTTGCGGCAGGGTCCGAGCTGTACCGTGCAGGTCTTTCAGCAAGACCTGCACGAACCTTCCGTTACCGGTACACCTTCAATAAAAGAGTTGGAATAGGTCCCTCGTGTTTGTTTTTTTAAGCTGCAGTATCCGGTTACCGGTTTAAATCCCCGTCTTCGATAACCGAACCGTGCAGGTCATAGTCATCGGCCCAGGTTACGCGCGCCCGAACAATGGTCCCGGGATCGAGCTTTCGCTTTGATTGTACAACGAAGACGCCGTCAACCTCAGGTGCGAAGTGGTAGCTTCTACCGAAATAAAGACCATCCTCCCCTGTCCTCTCCTCCACGAGCACCGGGAATACCTTCCCAACCTCTTTTTTGAGCTTCTCTTTTGATACCCTCCTCTGCAGCTCGAGGATCGTCCCTCTTCTTTTCTCGGCCACGCTCTTTTTCACCCTTTCTCCCAGCCGCAAAGCCTCAGTCTCTTGTTGGGGAGAGAAGACAAACACGCCGAGGTGGTTGAACTTCACATCACCGGTGAAATCCAGGAGCTCTCTGAAATCGGCCTCTTTTTCTCCCGGATATCCGACGATTACCGTTGTCCGGAATACGGCGTCCGGGTACCGGTCCCTGATCCTGGATAAGAGGCCTCTGAAATAATCGCCGCTGCCATATCGATGCATGCTCTTTAAGATCTTTGCGGAAACGTGCTGCACCGGGATGTCGAGGTAGGGAAGCATCCTCTTATTCTCGAATAGATCGAGGATGCCGAAGAGCTCTTCTGTGGGGTTGAGGTAGAGGAGCCGTATCAGCTCTATACCTGTCCTGTCGAGGAGCGAATTCACAAGAGTTTTAATTCCGTTTTTTACGCCGAGATCACGGCCGTAAGCGAGCGTGTCCTGGGAGGTAAGAATAAGCTCTTTAATCCCCATCTCCTCGAGCCGCTTCGCTTCTTCTACTACCGCTTCTATGGACCTGCTCCTCATCGGGCCTTTTATAAGCGGGATGAGGCAGAAGCTGCACGATCCGGAACACCCTTCAGAGACTTTAAGGTAAGCATGCCAAGGGGGTGTGATGAGCTTTCGACCTCCCGGATACTCCTTATACCGCCTTTCTGTCGCCCTGCTCTGCGGGTAGTCCTTTACTTCGTCTTTCTCAACGGCATCAAGAATCAAGTCGAGGCTGCCCACTCCCATAACTACGTCGACCTCGGGCATCTGCTTCAGAATCTCCTGGGAATAGAGCTGCGGAAAGCAGCCGGTTACGATGAGTCTTGTGGAGCTTTTTTTGTACTTGGAGAGCTCTAATATGGTGTCTATAGCTTCCTGTTTTGCGTCTTCGATGAACGAGCAGGTGTTTACCACGAGGACATCGGCCCCTTCGGGCTGCTGCACCACAGTGTGCCCCGCCGTCTCGAGTAAGGCTATCATGGTCTCGGAGTCGACAGTGTTCCTGCTGCATCCGAGTGACAGGAGAAATACAGATTTTCCTTGCATGTTCTTTTAAGAAGATTTTATACCGGTTGGGTTTCACCCCCACTGCTCTTGTAGCAATGGGAGTTTTAGAAAGGATTATTCGGGCTGGCCAGACTTGAACTGGCGACCCCATGTCCCCCAGACATGTACGCTAACCAACTGCGCCACAGCCCGTATCGATACCCCTCAATAATATTAGTTCTTGACGGGAAAGTCAAGCATTCTCAACGGAGAGCTCTATTAAAGCCGCCGCATCTGAAAGGCACCTCTCTGCATACGTACCGCCACTCTGTCCTGATAAAGGCATGGTGACGTTCGAAAAACTTCTCACAGTATCGGTGTATACCATTCGTCGACAAAGGGGGAAACCCGCCTTTTCTTCTCCCCTCTTTTTTGCTTCTGTATAGATGCCATATTGTAATCATTACATTATTCTCAAACTCTCAGCCTCCTGAACTGCTTGATGCATGCCCTGTCGAGTCTCTCTTTTAATTTTTCTGATGTCATGCTGATACCGAATACATCCTCCCACACATAGGGGCTCTCCATGCAGAGGTACAGGATATCCTCATCCACCCCTCTTTTCAGATATTCCTTAATTCTGATATATACCCTCGTCCTCAGCGGTCTGAAATAGCGGAGCTTTCTGTCCGCTCCCTGCACAAACTCACCGGCAGCAAGCCTCGGTATGAAACGCTTCATCGCAGGGGGGAACCTCAGAGTTCCCATGCTTACATATACGATTCGTGCCGGATCCACCTTTTCGAAAAGCAGATCGACTGTTTTCTTATAGCCATCCTCCCATCCCTCGTGAACTACGATAGGATCGAAGTGAAAGGCCACCCTGTATCCGGCCTGCTGTATCTCTCTTGCAGCTTCTATCCGCTGCGCGACCGGGGGAGCACCTCTCTCCTCTTTTTCGGCAATGTGACTGCTGTTGAGAGACCAGGAAACGATTGTGTTCTCGTGCTCCGGGATCTCGAGCAGGGTTCTTATCCTCGTTGTCTTTGTCTTTATCTCGAGCACGCTGTTTTTTCTCTTCGAAATATACGGAATGAGCCTGGGATAGAGCCCAGACTCGTCATCGAAGAGAAGGCTGTCAGTGAACTCTCCAGTGCCAAGCCTCACGATATCCTGTTCCCCTTCCAAGAAAGAGGAGAGCTCTTCAAAGAGTTTTTCTTTGTTCCTGAAAATCGCGGGATCTTGTCTGCCGAAATATGAGGTGAGAATGCAGTAGGAGCACCCGAGATTACATCCCCGGGCGAAGTCTATTATCTGATATCCGCAGCAAACATGCTTCGGGGTTCCTGGGCAGGGCTTGAGAAACCTCCCTCTGTTTTCCTTCAAAATCACCCTGGTCATTATATCGCTTCTGTCCTTATAAAATATTGTATCCTATATAGCCTTTTCAAAACAATTCGTCCACCTATTAAAACTTGACGCGCACTATAGAATAACATATTTTTATTAAATCATTTAGAGGCAAAGGCTAATGTGCACCTCTTTTTCTTGGGCCCCTGTAAACTGATTTGTTCTAATGCCGGTTCTGACGCTTTTTCAGTGGCGATGCATATGATAATCTCATGTAATCCCGGAACGGACGGTGTACAGGTTGATCTTCAGATCATAGAGCCGACCGATCGCTGATCTTACAGACCAGTGATCGGACAGCTCTTTTTCAGGATAAATATTATGAAAAAACCCACGATCCTTCTCCTCATCCTATTCCTTATTTCATTCATCCTGTGTTCGAACCTTTACGCAATGAAGGGCAAACAGGGCAAGAAGGTCGAACTCACCTTTTGGCACAGCATGAGTATTTACCAGGGCGGAGCGCTTGAGAACCTGGTCGACGAATACAACAGAGGTCATGAAGACGTCCACATCAACCTTATCTTTCAAGGCCTTTACAACGAGACGAAGACAAAGCTCGTCAACGCGATAAAGACGGGCGACATCCCGGACCTCTCCCAGGTATCCATAGAGTACCTCGATATATTCGTTTCAGACGGCAAGATCGAACCGTTGAATGATCTCATCTCGACAGAAGATAAAAACGACATATTGAACCAGTTCTGGAACGGGGTAACGCGAGGAAGGGACATCTATGCTGTTCCCTTCAACCAGAGCGTACAGGTCCTCTACTACAATAAGTCCGCCTTCAAGCAGGCCGGCATCGATCCCGAGAAGCCCCCGAAGACATGGGATGATGTGATAGATTACGGACTGAAGCTCACCCAGGATTTCAATAGCGACAGCAAGGTAGACCAGTGGGGAGTCCTGATATCGCTAGAGGGGGTATTCGGATTCACTCCTCTCATCCGGCAGGTGGGCGGAGAGTTTTTGAGCGAAGACCGCACCAGGGCGCTGTTCAACAGCGAGGCGGGCATCAAGGTGATGAGGCTGCTCCAGGATATGGTGTACGTTCACGGTATCATGCCCTCGAACTGGACGCTCTTCGAAGGCGCAAACGCCTTCCTTGGGGGCAAGATCGCTATGGGTCCCATTACGTGCGCCGGGATAAAATATGCCGAAGAGAACCTTCCCTGGGAGCTCGGGATAGCTCCCCTGCCCTATATCGAAAATAAATCCGTGCTGCTCGGCGGGGCAGGCATCGTTGTTTTAGCCAAACAGCAGTACAAAAGACGCGCTGCATTCGAGTTTGTCCAGTGGCTTACCAACCGGGAGAACTGCATACGATGGCATAAAGAGACAGGATACCTCCCTTTGAGGAGGTCTGCAATAGAGAGCATCGAGCTCATGAGCTTCCATCGCGAAAACCCCAACTACAAGGTCCCGGTGGACCAGCTCCCCTATTCGAGACCGCCGGATTTCACTCCATACCTTCCGCAGATTGACGATATTGTTCGTTTTGCCATAGAGGACATCATGATAAACCGCAAGGCGCCCGAGAAGGTGCTCGATACTGCAGCCGCAAAAGTAAACGAGCTGCTGACAAGTGAGAATGTAAAATGAGAAAGAACCATACTGTTCTCATTTTATGTCTTGTGTTCACCGCACTTCTCATCCTCTTTCCGGGCCTGGGTTTTGGTCTGGACGAGGCAGATCCTGCGAACGAAAACTCTGATCTTATACTCCTGAAAAAACTGCAGATCGAGGGAAACGAGGTTACAAACACGGGTTACATTCTCTCTTTCATAACGCTGGAGGAAGGCTCTTCGTACGAAATCGATACTCTGATGGATGAGATAAACAGGAGCAGAGAAAACCTCCAACGTACAGACCTCTTTTCTGAGGTTTTCTTCAACGATGAATTTGACGAAGAGGAGAACCTCCTGCTCACCATCGAGTTAAGAGAGCGAAACTATCTGTTCTTCGGCCCGGGCGGTCATGCAGGGTACGAGGGGAATGATTTCTACTTTCGAAACTCGCTCTACGTAGAGTACAAAAACCTCTTCGGCAACAGTACCACGATCTACTGTGAGCTTGGGTTCTACGAGAACCAGGGTCTTATTCTCCTCCTCCAGGGCGGATTGAAAAGAATACGGTATGATCTGGAACTGGAGTACGAGCACCGGGCCGCCACAGACCTCGATTCTATACTGTTTATGCCGGGGCTCGCGTACGCTGTAGATAAGCGGCTTTTCATCGGGGCCGACATACTCGTCAACAACGCAAACTATAACTCTTTCGCCCTCTATCCGTATCTAGAGCTTGGCTCCAATAAAAGGTTCTCCCGCGATTTGAAGTCGTGGTACCTGCTGAAGGTCTCCCCGTACTACGGATACAACTTCCAGGGCTTGGACGGCTCCGGGGGCGCTGAAACACCAAGCTCGTTCTACGGTATCGGAGCACGCTTCGGCTACTACCATGACATTTTCCTGAAGATTGTGTATCAGCTGAAGGTCGATGCGGAATATCAGGGCGGCGAGGTCCCGCCCAATCTCGTTCTCGAACCCGATGTGCGAGGGACACGTTTCGACGTTCGTACCGGAAACAAAAAGCTTTCTATGACCAACGAGCTCCACATACCTCTTCCGTGGGAAGAGTCTCTCGTGATCGTTCCGTTTATCGATCTCGATGTAATAGGATACACGGATGTAGAGGTCCTTCTCGGAGGGGGCGTGGGAGTGCACTGGTTCAACCGTTTTCAGGACCCGCTCGTCGTCGAGATCGCATTTGGTAGAGGCTTCATGCTGAATTTCCAAAAGAGATTGTAATGTCAGCATCGAGATACCGAGGTATAGAAATAAGAAGGGCCGCCTTTTTCATCCTTCCCACTTATATCATAATTTTCACTTTTATTATAATCCCCGTATTCTTCGCCTTCTATCTGAGCTTCAACAAATGGAACCTCCTCGGGAGCATGAAATTCACGGGCCTCTCGAACTATAAAAAGCTCTTTTCTTCCGAAGAGTTCTGGAAGGCAGTGGTGAACACATTCTACTACTCTTTCATCACGGTGCCTGTCGGAATAATAATATCTCTCTTTCTTGCCGTGCTCCTGAACTCGAAGATCAAAGGTATTCAAGTTTACAGGACGATATATTTCATGCCTGTTATGACCTCTGTTGTGGCGAGCGCTTTCATCTGGCAGTGGATATTCCAGTCACAGAACGGAATACTCAACTACCTTTTCGGACTTATCGGGATCAAGCCGTTATCCTGGCTAAACGAACCGAGGGGACTCTTTACGGTGATATTCGAATCGATCGACATGAGGCTCCCGAAATGGCTCGGGGGCCCCAGTGTGACCCTCGTCGCCATCAGCATCATGACGATATGGAAGAACACCGGCTACTATATGATCATCTTTCTCGCTGGCCTCCAGACCATTCCGAAGACACTGTACGAAGCTGCGGAGATCGACGGTGCGGGCAAGGTCAGGGCCTTCTTCGCCATCACGCTGCCTATCTTGAGTCCGACGACCTATTTCGTGCTCATTATGTCCGTTATCGTTTCCTTTCAGGTATTCGAGCAGGTCGCAGTAACGACCCAGGGGGGCCCGCTGAACTCCTCTCTCGTGCTGGTGTACTTCATCTATCAGAAGGCGTTCAAGTTCCTCGAAGTAGGATACGCATCGTCGGCCGCCTTCATACTGTTCGCTATCGTGCTCGTGCTCACCGTCTTTCAGGTTAAACTGCTGGGGAAGAGGGTGCACTATTGAAAAAAAGCGGAATTCAAACGGTCATCAAGAGATCGGTTCTTCATATCGTCCTCATAGCCGGGGCTATCATCATGATATTTCCCTTTGTGTGGGGCATTTCCACCTCTCTCAAGGACATGAGGGAGGTCCTAGCGAATCCCTTTAGTATCATCCCCAGGGATATAACGCTCATAAACTATAAGAACGTCGTAAAGTCTATTCCGATTGTGAGATTCTTCATCAACAGCCTTATTGTTTCTGTTACCATCACGGCAAGCCAGCTCTTCACCTGTTCTCTTTCCGCATACGCGTTTGCGAGGCTAAAATTTCCGTTCAGGGACGGACTCTTCTACATACTCCTCGGGACCATGATGATACCCCAGCACGTTATCATGATACCTGTCTACATCATACTGAACTTTTTCAGGCTTATCGATACGTACGCTGCAATGATTGTGCCCTTCATATCCGGTGCGTTCGGTACGTTCCTCCTGCGCCAGTTTTTTCTTACAATACCGAAAGAACTCGAGGAGGCGGCGACACTCGACGGATGCGGACACCTCCGGTTCCTGTTCAGGATCATGCTCCCCCTTTCCCGGCCGATCCTTGCGACACTCGCGATATTCACATTCATGTGGAGCTGGAACAACTACCTCTGGCCCCTCATAGTAACGAACCGAATCGAGATCAGGACTCTTCAGTACGGCCTTGCCATGTTCAAAGAAGAGGGCGGACTGAACTGGGGGCAGCTGATGGCAGGGACTACGATCGCAACTGTACCCATTCTGGTAATGTTCCTTGTGATGCAGCGTCAGTTTATCCAGGGTATAACGTTGACGGGGCTTAGAGAGGGATAGACAAGAAACTTCATGCCCTTTAGTGCGGTTTTCTCACAAATTGCATAGAATGGGTTTAAGTCTTATGTAAAAAATAATATTTACGGTGAGGAAAGCGCCAAAAGCCCCGTTACTTACAGCTTGCTGTTGGTCATGAGAAACGGGGATTGAACCCCAATTCCTGTGTGAGAAATGGGGGTTAGATGATGCCAAAGCCTGACGTCTCCTCCATTTTGAAGTAAACTTTGCCTGTTCGATTGAAAAAATACCCATATATTATAAGTTTAAGAGATTGTAAACTTTTCGGTACAGATGACTTAATGCGGTTTTCTCATAGATTGCTATGCAATCAGATTGCATAGCAATTGGCAGATGTAAAAAATATAGTTTATGGTGAGAAAAGCGCCAAAAGCCCCGTTACTTACAGTTTGCTGTTGGTCATGAGAAACGGGGATTAAATCGGTTTTCTCGCAAATCGATAGTATGCAAGCTGCTTTAAAATATAATGCGAAATGATGTATCACGGATCTTTTATCCGTATACAACCCTAATACGGCAGGCGGTGCATAATCCGGAGCAAAACTGCCACCCATTCCGTTTCAAAGTTGCCACCTATTCCGGGCCAAAGTTGCCACCATTCCGGCTGAAAGCTGCCACTTTTTAAATATTTCCCGGAATCTCTCATACATCTTCTCTCATCCATTTTTCTTGGATACGACGATAGTATCTTTCTTTGAACATC
>DATKZJ010000165.1:0-6954 GCA_035527995.1 Spirochaetota bacterium
CATATTGAGGAAATCGGCGGCAAGCTGATACTCCTGCAATTTGTTCTGGTAGACTTCAAAACGGACCTGTTTTGGATAATCGTAGCCCTTGTGGGTATCGTTCATTGCGACAGACCAATAGTCTATTCCTGGAGACTCTGCAGCCAGTGCGTGCAGAAGGTCCGAGGTAAATGTTGCGATACCACACTGCCTCGGAAGATAGTTGCCGACAAGGGTGACAACATTCGATCTGTTGTCGTGTTTTCGTGGATACAGTTCTACGGCCATATGGGTGCTCTTTTCCGTATTTCACACAGCTCTGTGTTTCACACTGTATTACAAAAAGATAACTGACGAATAGAATTTATGTAGATTCAAATAATAAAGCAAATAGAAATCTGCTGTTAGTGCGGTTTTGTCACGAATCGGATGACAAAAAAACCCGTTGATTACCTTGTTCTATTTTCTGCGGGTAAATTGCGGGAAAACCGCTGAGATTTCCGTTCCGTAATATGCACTGTGTTTCATGAGGGATATGGATTAGTGCGGTTTTCTCATAGAATGCTGCAATCAGATTGCCATGCAATCAGATTGCATAGCAAGGGGTTTAAATGATGACTTGGCAGATGTAAAAAAAAGGTTGCGGTGAAAAAAACGCCAAAAGCCCCATTCCTTCGTAAAGGGATGGGTATTAAAGCCCCGTTACTTTCAGTTTGCTGTTGGTCATGAGAAACGGGGATTGAACCCCCTATTCCTGTGTGAGAAATGGGGGTTAGGGGTGCTGCTGTACGGCCTGTAATGAACCGTTTTTGGATTTTACTGAAGGCTAATAGTATATTTTGACGAGAAAAGCCGCTTTCCGGGATGACTGGAATATAAATGGCGTGGAGGCGGTCCGGATTCTTTTGAAGCGAGTATTTGCGAGAGGGGGGACTCGAACCCCCAAGCCCCAGGGCACTAGATCCTAAATCTAGCGTGTCTGCCAGTTCCACCACTCTCGCTTTATACAAGAAGAATCCTTCTTTATATAGAAGGATTCTTCTCTATCTGAGCCGTGGAGGAGTCGAACCTCCGACCCGCAGATTAAGAGTCTGCTGCTCTACCAGCTGAGCTAACGGCCCGTACGATTCTTAAAACGCGCCCGGCAGGATTCGAACCTGCGACCTTCGGATTCGAAGTCCACTGCTCTATCCACTGAGCTACGGACGCTTTTATATTAAAAGTTAGATGGGTGAGCGACGGGACTTGAACCCGCAACATCAAGATCCACAATCTTGCGCTCTACCGATTGAACTACGCTCACCATGCGGTTGATTGTTACAATCACACCATGGGGACCGCGCCCGGGTGTCGAGCCTGCAGCAGCGTCGCCATATCGCGTCTGGCAGGACTCGAACCTGCGACCCACAACTTAGAAGGCTGTTGCTCTATCCACCTGAGCTACAGACGCATTGTCGGGATGGTGAGATTCGAACTCACGACTTCATGGTCCCAAACCATGCGCGCTAGCCAGGCTGCGCCACATCCCGTCCTCTTGCAAAATAAAAAGATATTATACAAGCATTCTAAAGTAAAGTGAAAAGTAAGTACAGAGCTATTTGACAGCCCTGTATTCATATCTTCGGCTTTTACGGCCTGGAGTATGATACAGTAAACAGGCTGCTTCCCTCTCGTTATGGGTGAGAGACAGGAAGCAGGATGCAGTCCTCCGGTGAGAAGCTGATCCTCCTGGTCTCGCCTGTTGTGCAGAAGACCGCCTGGGAGAGTTTCACGGTGAACCGTGTTCCTTTTGCCTCGAGCTCGAGCAGGGTGCTGTCTCCGAGATATTCACAGCTCTTCACCTCGGCTTCGATGATATTCGCATCGGCCTCTCCTCTCACGAGTCTTGACCGCTCGGGGCGGAAAACAAGCGAGATCTTTTGACCTGCAGAAAGCTCGCTGCCGTCCCTTGCCAGAAAACGGCCGAATTCGGATTCAACCTCTGTGAACCCCCCCCTCCTGCCGAGGACCCGCGCCTCAATAGTGTTCGTAAGGCCCACGAATTCGGCGACAAAGAGGGTTTTGGGATTGTTGTAGATCTCCTGCGATGTGCCGGTCTGCTCTATGCTTCCGTTTTTCATCACTGCGATCCTGTCCGATATCGCGAAGGCCTCCTCCTGGTCATGTGTGACGTACACCGTGGTGAGGGCAAGCTTCTTCTGGATCCTGCGTATATCGGCCCTCAGCTCCTTCCTGAGCTTGGCATCGAGAGCAGAGAGCGGCTCGTCGAGGAGAAGTATCCGCGGGTTCGGTGCGAGCGCCCGGGCGAGCGCGACCCTCTGCTGCTCTCCGCCCGAGAGGCTCGTTATGGAGCGTCTTTCGAACCCTTCGAGATGGACGAGGTCGAGAAGCTCCTCTACCCTCCGTTCTATCCTGTCTCCCGTCCAGCCGTGCATCCTGAGACCGAAAGCGATGTTTCGGGCAACGTTCATATTGGGAAAGAGAGCATAGTCCTGGAACACGAGCCCCGCCTCTCTTTTGTATGGAGGGAGCATGTCCACCCTCGTCCCGCCGAGTATGATACTGCCGCTGTCCGGTCCTATGAATCCTGCGATGATATGGAGGGTCGTGGTCTTCCCGCACCCCGACGGACCGAGAAGCGTTATGAGCTTACCGTTCTCGATATCGAACGAGACGTCTATCTCGAAATCAGGGTAGCTCTTTTTTATGTTTTTAAGCGTAAGGCTCATCTATGTCACCTCGAATCCCATCTTATCTATCAGGAGAAAAACAATAAAGCACAGCAGCATGAGTATTGTCCCGAGCGCGCACGCGGCAAAGTAGTTGTACGAGCCTATGAGCCTGTATATGGCGATCGGTATAGTGGTGAGCCTCGGATTGTACAGCATGAGCGTCGCATTTATCTCACCGATAGAGATCGCAAAGGCGAAGGTAGCTCCGGCGATGATGCCTGACTTTATGAGCGGGAGCTCTACCGACCAGAATGTGCGCCACCGGTTTGCCCCGAGGCTCATCGCGGCCTTGATGATCGACGGGTTTATCTTCCTGAAAACGGCGCTCGTCGAGCGTATCACGAAAGGGTATGCGATGATGGTATGGGCGAATGCGATTGCATACCATCGCCCTGTGATGTCCCATGGGAGGTTCTGGTACGCCCTGATGTACCCGAGCCCGAGGATGATTGACGAGATCCCGAGGGGGAGCATCGTGACGGCGTCGAACAGCCCCTGGGCGGGAAATTTCCTCCTTGTTGTGACATAGGCGATCAGCGTTCCGAGAGGAAGAGAGAATGTTATTGTCATAAGGCCGAAGAAGAGGCTGTTTTTTATGGCGGACAGGTAGGACACGGTAAAAGCGCTCGTCTCAGTATCGAAAAAGAGTTTTGCGTACCAGAAGAGGCTCGGCCTGCTGTTCCCGGCCCATCCCGAACGGCGCACAAAGGAGTTTCCAACCGCAGAGAGCATCGGTGCAACGATGATGAGAAATACTATGACGAGATAAAGAGCGGCAGGGATACCCCAGGGGGTCCTGAACAGGAGGGAGAACGGCCTTTCTTCATGCTTCCTCCCCGCCTTTTCTGCGAAGCTCACCCTGCCCTGGAGCTTTATATAGCCCCACATAAAGAGTATAGAGAGAAGTGACTCGACTATGGCAAACGCGCTTCCAGCCTTGAGGTCAAGGCTCACCTTTGCGAGGCGGTATATAACCACCTCGATGGTCGAATACTTTGGTCCTCCCCCTAAAACGAGAATGATGGCAAAACTCGTGAAGCAGAATATGAAGGTGAGCGAAGCCGCTGCGAGGATCCCGGGTAGAAGCTGCGGGAGCGTCACTCTGGAGAACAGCTTCAGCCCATGGGCGCCGAGCCCCTGCGCCGCGCGCTCAAGGTTGGGGTTTATCCTCGACCATACCGACGAGACGAGTCTTATACATATAGGAAAGTTGTAGAAAGCGTGGGCAAGGACTATCGCCCGCAGCGAGTATAGGACCTTCAATGGGGGGTCTTCGAGGCCGGTGACAGCCATCAGCGCCCTGTTCAAAAACCCGTTGTTACCGAAGAATATGACGAACCCCAGTACGACGATGATGGATGGAAGGACGAACGGGACAGTGGTGAGCGCTTTTATCACGCTCTTTCCACGAAAGCTGAATCTGGCGAGAATGTATGCCCCCGGCAGACCGAGAATTACTGAGGCAACTGTAGAGAGTGCGGCCTGCGTGGCCGTGAATCCTATCACCCTGAGGTAGTAGCGGTCAGTAAGGATAGACCGTATATGTCCCAGAGTGAAACTCCCTCCTTCATCGGTGAGCCCCTCCACGAGGATCGAGCCGAGCGGGAAGAAGAAAAAGAGGGAGAGAAAGAGCAGGGGAAATGCCAGGAGAGGTAGCGTGCCCCACGGTCTCGCAGAACCGGGATCTGGATTTTCTCGCCGGTACAGTTTCACTTCGTGATGACCCCGAGCCACTCCCGTATCCACCGGTCCTGGTTTTTCCCTATCTCGAGCGGATCGATCGACAGGCTTTTTTTCGGTTTCGGGGCATACCTGAACGAGTCCGGAGTGCGCACGTCAGGGTTCACAGGATACATCCAGTTCGTAAGAGGTATCTCAGTCTGGAAATCGGCTGTGATGATGTAGTCCATGAACTTCCGGGCCAGAGAGGGGTGCGGGGCGCCTTTCAGGATCCCCATTCCCTCTATCTGGAGGTAGTTACCTTCTTCGAATATAGCAGCCCTGAAGCGCGTCGTGTCCTCGTACTCCACGTGGTACGCGGGGCTCGTAGTATAGCTCAGCACCATCGGAGCCTCGCCGGATGTGAACAGCCCGTACGCAGTGTCCCATCCCTCCGTGATGGTGAGGATGTTCGGTTTCAAGCGCTCCCAGTAGTCCAGATACCTGTCCTCATACACCGCTATGGTCCAGAGCAGAAACCCGAGTCCCGGGCTCGACGTCCTCGGGTCCTCGAGGATGAACTTTCCTTTAAACCTCGGGTGCGCCAGGTCCTCGAGGCTCTTCGGCGGGTCCTGGATCTTTTTCGAGTCGTATACTACGGCAAAATAGCCGTGATCAAAGGGTATGACGTGGTACGACCCGTCGAATATCAGCTCCTCCGGGATTCGGGAGAGCCCTCTCGGTTTGTACGGCACGAGGATGTCCGCTTCGAGCGCCTTTGAGAGGAGATTGTTGTCGGTACCGAGAATGATGTCCGCCTTCGGGCGTTCTTTCTCGAGTATCGCGCGGTTCAGCACCTGGCCTGCATCGCCGACGGATACGAGCTGGACCTTTATGCCGTACTGTTTTTCGAACTTCGGTACTACCTTCGGGCCGGGGCCCCATTCGGCGACAAAAGAGTCGTATGTGTAGATTACGAGGTCCGCTTCTTTTGCGAATGAAATGCCGAACGATCCTGCGAGCATGACCATTGCGGTCAGGGCTAATAGAAGTCTGGGTATCTTCATGGCACTCTCCTGACATTTGTATTTTTTTGGAGTGGGGTGCCTTCGTCTTACCGGAACCTGAGATTGGGCGCAGGGAGAAAATGCCAAGGACCTACGGATAATGATATATTCTGACAGTAATTAATGAAGTAGATTTGATTCTTTGGTGAGTGCGCTGCACTGCCTCCCTCCGCCGGCATTATCCGGATCAGGTTCAAAGGGTATGATCTCAGGCTTTCACCACCCCTGTTAATACATAATTTATTTCATATTCAAGCGCGAGTCAACGGGAAAGAGGTTGCTTTTTAGTAAGAGGAATAAGGGAGGTGTGTACCGGGTTGATAGCTACCGAGGAGTTTGCTGCAGTGTATACCCGATCCAGGATTGTGAGGCTGTATTTCAATGTTGACCATAGTTTAATATTATAGTATATACTATGTATACACTATATAAAAAGGTAGAGACCAGTGAAAACAAAGATCAGCAAATGGGGCAATAGCCTTGCACTTCGTATACCAAAAGCCATCGCCGAAGATTCTCATCTCTCTATCGGTTCAGCCGTTGATCTATCGGTTCAAAGCAATGCATTGGTGGTGAAGTCGATTGATGAGAAGTATACTCTCGGAGACTTGGTATCAAAGATCAACGATGAAAACATTCATGACGAAACCGATACAGGTGAGCCCACCGGGCAGGAAGTCTGGTAATGAAGAAAGAATACGTTCCCTCACGGGGAGAAATTGTTTGGCTCACTTTTAATCCCCAGGCAGGTCACGAGCAGGCAGGAAGGCGCCCGGCTGTTGTTGTATCACCAGGAATTTACAATGAAAAATCCGGCTTAGCACTGTTATGCCCTATTACTTCAAAGATAAAGGGATATCCTTTTGAAGTACAGTTACCGGAAAAATGCCCTGTTCAGGGGGTTATCCTCTCTGACCAGGTAAAGAGCCTGGACTGGAAAGCAAGAAACGCCGAGTTTGTATGTAGTACTCCTCCTGAAGTCATGCAAGAACTGTTTAATAAACTCAGAACACTAATTTAGTAGAAAGGGGTCAAATCTGCTGTTGACAATTGAGCAATTAGAGTAAGGAGTACGTACGGCTAACGATGACGAAGATATGCAGTTCTAGCCCCATTTCTCACAAATTAAAGTTAATAGTAAGAAATGGGGCTTTGGCGGTTTCCTCATTGTATACTCTATTTATTGCATGAAAATATAAAATACTCTCATATCATCACTTATCTTAGTTGTTATGCAAGTTGTGAGAAAACACACTAGAGAGGTCCCACTTTCATAAAACTTGATTCAATCACCCAATAGTAACATAGTCTGAAATGGCTTCACTTTCGGGAATTAGTAAACCTTCGATAGTAAGACCCTCAATATGGAACTCTATAAAGGCATTTGCGATGTTGGGATTCTATTGTATAAAGAATCTAAAATTCCCAATTTCAAATGCTATAATTTGAAAAAACTTGCAAAAATAACTTGCTTACCCGCCCATTACAGACATTCTACTCTAAAACCGCTCCAATTT
>DATKZJ010000166.1:0-5206 GCA_035527995.1 Spirochaetota bacterium
TCAAAACCCGCCTCAGAATGGATCGTTTTATCCTCTTTTTGATTATCAGAAAGTTCGTAAAACCGTTGTACAGGTTTATCCAGAATGCCTTCCTACTGTCGTCATCGGTAAGTGATTCCGGATCGACCTTTTCGATCTGCTGCAGGTAGTAGGCCGTACTTCCGCTCTCGATTCTCTCGCCGGAGAGAAACCTGATCTTATCGATCTTCAGATCCCTTGAAAACTTCCCTGATATATCTACTGCAGAATCTTTCATAGATATGTCCTCGAAGGCTTGCCTCTATTCTTCCCTGCGTTTGGATTATCTGTTTTCATCGTCACATACCGGAGCATATTCTGTGCGTACCCTGCTACGTCCGGTGCTGAAGTTTTTCACCGCCCCCCTCTCGACGGGAATCTTTTTCCTTTATCTGATACGGCGGCCGGACCATCAACTTGTGTGCTGGTTAAGCGCATCTGCAATGGCCTTCAGGATTGCCCTGCTCGAAACCGTTGCGCCGCTTACAGTATCGACCTTCAGCGACTGGGCACGGATGACATCTTCGGGGATCCTCTCCGCAGGCTTGCCCATCAACGTGCGGTGGTGCTCCAGCACTATCGAAACGATCCTGCCCTCCTTCACCTCCACGATGACAACCACCTTGACAGGGCCGTCTGTCGCCTCTCCCCTGTAATCCCCGTCAACAACCTTCGTGATGTCCACCTCCTCGATGCGGACATCATCAGACCTGATGTTCGTACCTGTCATGCACCCCAGCGATGGGAGGAGAACTGATCCGGCGACAAGCAGAACTAATGCGGTTTTCCACACTATATGCATTTGCATGCTCCTTCAGTTTCGCTTCTGCATCCCAGTAATAAGCCGTTGATTTTTGCGGTTCAGAGACTTTCCGGAGAAAGAGGATCAGCCTCACCGGAGGTCTCATGATCGAATCCGGGCAGCGTGTAATTGCCTTTTCTTTGCGATAGTAACAATATACCTTACTGCTATAATATTTAAAAGGAGCAAAATATTGAAACTCCTTGTAACCGGTGCATCTGGACTCCTGGGTCGGGCTGTGATGAAGAGACTGAAAGAGATTTCCGGGTTTTCGGTTATCGGTACCGCTTTCTCAAGGGCAAAACCACCCCTGCTGAGACTCGACCTGACCGATTACGGCACAGTAGCTGATTTCGTGAGGACGGAGAAGCCGGACATCATCATTCACGCTGCTGCGGAACGCAGACCGGACATCAGCCTCAAGGATCCGGACCGTACGAGAGAGCTCAATGTAACCGCAACACGGCGCCTGGCCGAGGTTGCTGAAGAGACCGGCGCATGGGTTCTTTTCATGTCAACCGATTATGTTTTTGACGGAACCGCCCCGCCTTACGCCCCCGATTCTGAAACCAACCCGCTGAATCTCTACGGCAAAAGCAAGCTCGATGGAGAAAGGGCGATACTCTCCGCATCCTCTCATGCGTGCGTTCTGAGGGTACCTATCCTTTACGGAGAGGTTGAATACCTCGAAGAATCTCCGATCACACTCATCGCCGAGAGCCTTAAGAAGGACGCCCCCCAGAAGATAGACAACTGGGCAATCCGTTACCCGACCCATGTCGATGATGTCGCGCTCGCCATTAGGAGAATAGTTAAGCACTGGGTGGAAAACCCGAAGCTCGGCGGTATATACCACTGGTCGGCAGCCGAGCCGTATACAAAATACGATATGGCAAGGCTCATGGCCCCTGTCGTCGGAGCGGATGAAGACAAGATCCTTGCGGACGACACTCCGTCCCAGGGTGCCCCCAGGCCGAAAGATTCGCATCTCGACACATCCCGCCTCGAGTTCCTGGGCATGAGCAACAAAAGCTTCTTCCGAGAAAGCATTGCTCTTATACTGAAGCCTTTTCTACCCCTCTGCTGAGCGTTGAACCCGGAGTTCAGTCGGACAGGTGCGTCCTGTATTTATTCAAGGCGAGCTGGAACTTTTCGAACGTGAACCTGTTCCTGTGGAGCTCGTATCCGACTTCTTCCATAGGCCTCGATCTGTAGTCTATCGGTGCCGACAGAAGAAAAAACAACTCTCTCGAAAAAAGAAGATCGAAGTAATCGGAACTCGAACTGCCCAGCCCGTCAAAGTGTTCTTTCTGTGAGACGTAGCACTTCAGTACAGCTTCTTTGAGAGCGCGGTCGTTCCCGGTGAACGGGAGGATGATAGGGTTTTTCCTTACAGGTTTGAAACGAGCCCCCCTTCTCTTCCCAGGAGGCCCGTGATATACAGGAAACACGATATGAGTCCCGATCTCTGCGAGCCGCACCACTTCTGAGAGGCAGAAGCTCGCAAGGTCGTGGCCTTCGTGACCGCCCTCGTAATCGTGCCCCACTGCGCAGTCAGTACCGCAGCTTTTTACGACCTGAACCGCCGAAGCCACTGCCCTGTGCAGTATGTTCGGGAGCTCCTGCTCGGGTATCTCTAAAAAAAGGACGTTCTTGTTTTCCACGCCGATATACTTCGTGGAACGGAATACCTCCTTCTCTCTCTCCCTTTTTGCGCCTCCGGCATCTCCGCTCGTCAGGTACAGCAGTTTCACCGATTTCCCCTCATCCACGAGCCTTCTCATAAGAACGCAGCAGTAGAGATCGTCGTCAGGATGGGCGAGGAAAAAAAGATATTTCGTAAATCCGAACAGCTTGCTTTCATGCATGGCCATCATCAATGAGTACGGTTCACTTCGAACCCGTTACCCTTCTTTACATTCAGGTCGACGAGCACCTCTCTGCCTCCATCCCCGTGAACGTTGCAGCGTGCCCGTACATAGACCACGGACGTCCCTTTCGGTATATCGATGTCGCCGAAGCCTCGCGTGAAGGGCTGCTCCGTCTCATGCGGGTGAGCAAGGACTCTCTCCGCAATGACACTGCCGCTCTCATGCTCCACGACCTGCCACAGGTCCGCGTAATGGTTCCAGCCTTCGTCATTGTGCCGTACAGTTACTTCGAATCGCCAGACGTCTTTCTCCTGCTCAAAAGCTCTGACAAATACGACCTGCGCATAGTCAAGATCGTCCGAGGTAGCGGGCGAGCTATCCCTCACAGCTGCGACCCGAGCAGCGTCAATAAAAATTGCACAGCACAAAAAAGCGGGTATAAGAACTGGATAGAACAGTCGTTTCATGGCACAGTTCCTTTTTTCAGAGAATATATGAGCCGTTAATAGGCCCTCTCATTGAGCAGCTATAGATATAGATACGGTACCCACACCCTTAAGACACCGTCCGCTCTGCCGACAGCGACTACAATGGCCTCACCCCCGGACGTAACAGCTGCAATATTCGTCCATACTGTTCCGTCAACAGGATAGGTCGTTTCCACTTCGACTCCCTCTTTTGTTCTCGATAGTAATAACAGCGTGTCAAACGCCTCGTTCGGCACGAGAAGCTCAGTCTTGCCGTCACTGTCGAAATCTGCTGCAACGGCCATATCGAGGTTTCTGGAATTTATCCTGTGAGAGGAGATTCCCTTTTCGCGCGCCACAATCCTGAGAGATCCACCTGATAACCTGTAGTATTCGATTACACCCCCGATATGCGGTGTGCGGACGGCAGCAAGCTCAATTTCTCCTGCAGGCCCGAAAGGTGCCACGGCAATCTGATGGATCCATCTATACCCCCTCCCGATCTCAGGCCCCCTTCCTAAGACCTCTCCTGTTTCGCTGTATGCGGCTATTTGAGCCCCGCTCTTCCTATCACTCACGGTCACAATGATCTCACTCATTCCATCCCCGTCGAGGTCAGCCAGGATAGGAGACAGCCCCTCGATGACCTTGCCATTTTCCACGGGGATCTGTTTTGTAACCCGTACTACCGGATCCGTTTCAACTATTGTAATCCGGGTAGCTTCTAAAGAGTCACCAAGGATGTCGTGCCCGTAATCGGCTGTTGGATGAGTGAGGATGAAGAGCCTCTCTCTTTCATCGAAGAGTATTCTTGCGTCAGGAAGGGCGTTTATACGGAGCGTACGGTCTGTTATCGTCCCCTTTTGATCTTTCTCTCTTACTACAATGTTGCCCCTGTTATCTATCGCGGCGGTTCTCCCGGACAGGGGTAATATGACGGGATTGGTATGATAATTGTTGAGATAGAAGCTGCCCGGCAGCAACGCTGCCTGAGGCAGCGACGCTTCCGTTGGAAGCGATGCAGGCTTGAGAACGAGGAGAGGGGGGGCTCCAGCGGGAATTCTTTCGGGGGCAACCCCGGTCCTGGTCACCCTGCCCTCCGCTATAGAGAATGCCTCTGTTCTCCCGTCTTCCAGTACAGCAGCCATGACAGAGCCCCCATTACCCGGGGCTGCAACTACCCACAGGGGCCTCCCGGAAAGTTTGATATCAAGAAACCTCACATGCGGGAAAGATCCTCTTCCAGTAATGAGGCGGTTTCCGTCGGTCCGTACATTGGTATATCCGAAGACGAGCCGCTCGTTTTCACCATACAGTCTTAAACCGGCAAACATGAAGGCAGCTGTGAGTATGAAAAGAACGAGTCTTGTTTTTTTCATGGTTTCTTGCATGGATTATGGCACGATCGGATTCCATAGAACAGGACAGGAAGGGCCTGGTAAACACAAAGCCCCTTTATATCAGAAAAGAAACGAAGTCAGTCCAATGATATTTCCGTCACAGCTCCGTCACCGCTATCTGAAATTTTCGGACCCTTGCGTTTCTCAAGGACCTCATTATACAGGTATTTATACAGTTTCGCAGCCTCTATAATAACATCCTTGTTTCCGATCTCAACCTTCTCGGACAGCTCCTTGATCGCCATTTCGAATCTCTGCGAGAATGACAGCATATTTTGTTTTGTCATGACAGTTGTACTCCCCATTCATCAGTAGTATGCAGTTCACGGCTCCTGTATCTGATATCATCTCCATTTCATCTCTACAGGGGTCAGGATATCTCCTCGAGGCGAAGCGACGCATCCTTAAAAAAGCTCGAGTCGGCAGATCCGGCGATGACACCGATATGTCTATCGCCCTCTTTCCTAATACCGTAAAATACTGCAAACTCGTAATCGAAATAGTCGTACCCCTTCTTTCCGCAGTACTCGGACAGGACCTTGTTGATTATCTCAGAAAAGAGCATATCGTCGATTTCTTCTGACTTTGCCATGAAGCAGTATCCTTTTCAGTAGTGTGGTTATCTATGTTCCATGCATTGAAAAGCAC
>DATKZJ010000167.1:0-30214 GCA_035527995.1 Spirochaetota bacterium
GATCGCGGCGTATGAGGCGGAAATGAACGTTGTGATCCATGCAGACAGGGGGACCATGGATGTTACATTCGGTGACAGCTACCTCGATATGGAAATCCGAGACGAAGGGCCCGGTATATCGGACATAACTCAGGCGATGAAGGAGGGGTACTCGACCGCTCCGGAGGCTGCACGCGAGATGGGGTTCGGCGCAGGGATGGGCCTGCCTAACATAAGGAAGAACAGCGACTTCTTCAGGATCGAGTCCAGTGTAGGGAAGGGAACGTACATCAGGGCAACGATCAGGTTAAACACCCACAAGGGTACAGCGGGTCACGGTAACTCCCTGGTAGTGCGGGAGGGGGTTTGCAGCGGATGCCTCGCCTGTGTTCGCGCCTGTCCGATGGGAGCGATAAGGGTCCACGAAAAAAGACCTGAGATCCTGCGTCACCGCTGTGTGGACTGCACCACCTGTATGGGTGTGTGCGAGAGCGGGGCCATCACACTAAAGTCAAGGAGCTTCTTTCCGGTAAAGGCCGAGAGGGGCGTCCTCTTGGTTCCAACCGAGCTACTTGCGCAGTTCGGTGCGGCGCACCCCCCCCAGTACGTGTTTCGGGTGCTCGAGAAGTCCGGGTTTTCAGACGTTTTTACCACCGCGGGCTGCGAGGTAGCTCTGCGAAGGGCTGTGGCCGAACGATCGGTGCATAAGGAAGTAAAAAAGCCTGTAATTTCACCGGTCTGTCCGGCAGTAGTGAACCTCATAGAAACACGGTTCCCCTCCCTCATCTCACTCCTTGCTCCATACCTCTCGCCCCTGGAGGCACTGATCTCCAGAACATCGGCCCGCCCTCTGCTGTGCGTTGCAGCCTGTCCCAGCCAGTTTACGCTGTTTCGTTCCATGTATGATGAATGTGAGGCAATTGTCGTTTCCCCGTCAGAGACCTGCGCTGTTATGCGGGAGCAGGAATTGCGGCCCGTGGAGATAGGGCACCTCCACGCGGAAAACGGTTGTCTCGAAGAAAAAGACAGCTTTTTGGAAAGTTCACAAAAAAGCCTCATTGTGAGCGGTATGAATGAGGTGGTTGATATCCTCGAAAGGACGGAAAACGGTCTCGTTGAGGACGTGGAGATACTGGAGACTTATGCGTGCAGTTACGGGTGCGCCGGTTCGCCTCTGTACAGGGAAAACCCTGCGCTCGCAGGCCACAGGGCGGATCGGTTTTCCATGGGGAATGCACAGCCAAAAGTTGCGGTGAAGAGAGGAGAACCGTACAGAGCACGGGAGGGGATGCGCCTTCACCCGAACCTCGCGGAAGCGATCGTTTTGCTTTCAAAGATTGATACGGTGATGGGGTCACTTCCCGGTAAGGATTGCGGGATGTGCGGCGCTCCGGACTGCGCAGCTTTAGCCGAGGACATTGTTCTGGGACGGGCGGCCGAATCGGATTGCGTCCAACCCAGGGAAAAGGGAGATGAGGGACAATGAAATTGAGAGAGATAACAGAACGGCTCGGGCTCTCTACCCTTTCCGGTGCAGGGGAGGACAGCCTCTCAACTGACGTTCGCTTTGGGCACGCGTCGGACCTCCTGAGCGACGTTCTTGCGAATGCACCTGCTGGGTGCGTACTCGTTACGATTCAGGTACACATGAACGTAATCGCCGTGGCGCTGCATGCAGGTGTGGCAGCTGTCATCTTCTCTTCGGGTATGGTCCCGGATGAAGAGGTGAAAAAGAGGGCCACCGAGGAGAAGCTCTTTCTGTTCTCTTCGCAGGAGACGACTTTCACCGTTGCCGGGAGGATGTACGAGCTCGGAATCAGTGGAGCGAAGAGGTGAAAAGAATCGTAGCGGATCTTCATATCCACACGAACTTCTCACCATGCGCCTCAGAGGAGATGGTTCCAGGGGCTATAGTACAGACGGCCCTCGAAAGGGGTTTGGGGGTTATCGCGATATGCGACCACAACACCACGGCGAACTCGAACAGAGTAAGGGAAGCCGCCTCCGGCGGGCTTGTCGTGCTGCAGGGAATGGAGATAACGACATGCGAGGAGGTGCACGTGCTCGGCCTGTTTGGTGATGACGCACAGGCATCGGCGGTGGGCAGTGCGGTCTCAGAGTCGCTGAGCGAGGCGCTCGGCGCCCGAAATCCCGGGGAGAAGGAAGGTGTTTTTCATAAAGGAGGATCGAAACCGAAACTTTTCTCCTCTGCGACGACCTTGAGCATTGAAGAGAGTGTCGGGATCATCAGGAATAACGGAGGGCTCGCGGTAGCTGCGCATATCGATCGGCCCTCGTTCAGCGTTCTGGGTCAGCTCGGTTTCATCCCTGAGGGTGTGAAATTCGATGCGGTTGAAATTACCGGGTCATATTCCTGCTGTGAGGAACTTTTTTCACTGGGGCTCCCGGTCATCGCTTCGTCTGACAGCCATTCGCTCTGGGATATCGGCAGGATGTGCACGGTGTTCGAACTGTACGCCCCAACGTGGAAAGAGATCGTGCTCGCGATGAAAGGGCGCGGCGGAAGGAGGTGCTGGGTTGCGTGAGCTCTCTCTTCACATTCTTGACGTAGTGGAGAATGCAATCAAGGCGGGGGCCTCTGAGATATGGGTGTCGGTTGCAGAGAAGCCCGAACTGGATACGCTCGAGATCACTGTTGACGACAACGGGAAGGGACTCGAGGTTTCACGCGATGTGGCGACAGATCCGTTCTATACGACGAAAACCGGCAAGCGAACCGGACTTGGCTTGAGTCTTTTTAAGAGCGGTGTAGAGAGGGCAGGGGGAACGCTCTCTTTGGGGCGCTCGGTGCTGGGGGGCTTGTGTGTATCTGCAACGATGAGAATCAGTCACGTTGACAGAAGCCCTCTCGGAGATCTTGCGGGAACGCTCTCCTCGGTAGTGGTCACGAATCCCCACCTCGAGCTGAGGTGCAGGTTGAGGGTGCAGGAGGAGGAGATCGAAGTGGTTGTGTCGGAACTCAAAAGAGGGCGCTCCCTCAGAGGGCGCAGCCTCGACCCCAAAAGCAGCATTGCGCTTGCAGCTGCTGTATACGAGGAAATAAAGAGGGGAATACGCATGCTGGATGTTATTCAATAACATAAAGATAGAGGAGTGAATTATGAGTGGTGAAACGACGACAGACGTTCTGACAGGGTCGGAAGAAGCAGAGGAGCTCGAGCAGGAGCTCGATCAAGAGCTCCTGAAGAGGCTTGACGGGTTTTTGGAGGAGTACCATGACAAACCGGGTGCGCTCATTCCGGTGCTGCAGATTGCACAGGGACTGTTCGGGTATCTTCCGGAGCCGGTTCTCAAGCATATCAGCATCGGTCTGGACAAGTCTTACAGCGAGGTTTCAGGGGTCGTAAGCTTCTACTCCTTCTTCTCCACGGTGCCGAGGGGGAGGCACCTGGTCCGTGTTTGTCTCGGGACCGCATGCTACGTACGCGGTGGAAAGCAGGTGCTCGATGCGCTTAAAGCGGAGCTCGATATCGATGTGGGGGGAACGACCCCCGACAGAGAGTTCTCGCTCGAGGTGGGAAGGTGCTTCGGGGCCTGCGGGCTCGCACCGACGATCATGATCGACGACGATGTGCTCCAGAGGGTGAAGCCGCGCAAGGTCCGGGATATCCTCGACGGGTACAGAGACCACAGCAAAGGAGAGTGAGATGGGAAAGAAGATCAAGAACGTGAAAGACCTGAAAAAATTGAGAGACGCGGCACGGGAAGGGATAAGCCTCAGAGGCGAACCGAAATCTATGCAGATAATTGTGCATATGGGAACGTGCGGGATCGCCGCCGGCGCGCGGGAGATACTTAATAAGCTTGCGCAGGAGCTCGGCGACAGAAAGATAGAGACGGTTACGCTGAGACAGTCCGGCTGCATCGGGCTCTGTGACCAGGAGCCGCTATGCACACTGCAGGACTCTGATGGGAACGAGTACAGATACGGACGCCTCACCGTCCAAAAGGTGCAGGAGATCGTTCGGGACCATGTGGTGGAGGGTAACCCGGTAACAGGTTACTTCATTACGGAATAGAACAGAAGGGAGATGAATAGGCCATGAACTTAGTGAAGAATCATATTCTCGTATGTACCGGAGGAGGTTGCGTGGCTTCCGGTGCGCTGGAAGTATCGGTTTCCCTCAAGAAAGCGGTAGATCGCTTCGGACTCACGAATGACGTGAGTGTCGTCGAGACGGGATGTCTGGGACCCTGCGCCGTGGGGCCAGTCGCCCTTGTATACCCCGACGGGATACTTTATGAGAACCTCAAACCGGAGTATTCGGAAGAGATAGTCGAAGAACACCTGCTCAAGGGCAGGATCGTGGAGCGTATCGTTCACAGGGCAAAGCCAGGGGAGGATAAGATCCGAGAGATCACCCAATCCGATTTCTTCAAGAAGCAGGTGAAGATCGTGCTTCGAAACTGCGGGCTCATCGATCCTGTGCGTATAGAGGAGTATATCGCACAGGATGGGTACGGGGCCCTTGCAAAGGTGCTTACCGAAATGACCCCTGAAGAGGTGGTAGACGTCGTCAAACGTTCCGGTCTCAGGGGGCGGGGAGGCGCTGGATTTCCCACCGGGCTGAAGTGGGAGTTCTGCCGAAGGGCGGACGGTGAGCCCAAATACGTCCTCTGTAATGCAGATGAGGGCGATCCGGGAGCCTTCATGGACCGGAGCATCCTCGAGGGTGATCCTCACAGCGTGATAGAAGCAATGGCTATCGCAGCGTATGCGATCGGCGCAAGGAATGGATACATATATGTAAGAGCGGAGTATCCTCTCGCGGTAAAGAGGCTTTCTGGCGCCCTGGAGCAGGCGAGAGAGTACGGACTTCTGGGACGAGGGGTCCTCGGTACAGCATTCGATTTCGACCTGGAGATCCGTATGGGTTCCGGGGCATTTGTGTGCGGCGAGGAGACTGCCCTTATGACTTCGATAGAGGGAAACCGCGGAGAGCCGCGCCCCAGGCCGCCCTTCCCGGCGAACAAGGGTCTCTGGAACAAGCCGAGCCTGCTCAATAATGTCGAGACCTACGCAAACATTCCAATCATCATATTGAAAGGTTCCGAATGGTACGCTTCTTTCGGAACCGAGAAGAGCAGGGGGACTAAGGTGTTCGCCCTCGCAGGGGCCGTGGAAAACACCGGACTCGTCGAAGTCCCCATCGGAACGCCGCTCGGAGAGATCGTGTACGATATCGGGGGAGGAGTGAAGAACAAAAAACCGTTCAAAGCTGCGCAGATAGGGGGGCCATCCGGAGGTTGTATTCCCAAGCAGTACCTCAACACACCAGTCGACTATGAATCGCTCGCGGAGCTCGGGGCGATAATGGGGTCCGGCGGGATGATCATCATGGATGACGATACCTGCATGGTGGATATAGCGAGATTTTTCCTGGAGTTTGTGCAGGAGGAGTCGTGCGGAAAATGTTCCCCATGCCGGATCGGTACCCGGAGGATGCTCGAGATACTCACGCGGATATGCGAAGGGAAAGGAGAGGAGGGTGATATTGAGAAGCTCATCGAGCTCGGGAACACGATAAAGGATACCTCGCTCTGCGGGCTCGGCCAGACCGCGCCGAACCCCGTGCTCTCTGCGATACGGCATTTTAGGGACGAGTTCATCGCCCATATTCGGGACAAACGCTGCCCTGCGGGTGTCTGCCCTGAAATCGTGCGGGCACCCTGCCAGAACAACTGTCCCGCAGGCGTCGATATACCGGGCTATGTGTCTCTCATAGGTGAGAAGCGGTACGACGACGCGCTCCGGCTTCACAGAGAGCGAAATCCGTTTGCCGCTGTCTGCTCGAGGGTATGCTTTCACAGATGCGAAGATAAGTGCAGGCGCCAGACGATCGATGAACCTGTCTCTATCCGTGTCCTGAAGAGGTTCATGGCGGACCAGGAGAAAAAGATCAGGCTTCCGGAGATAAGGGGAAACGAGGAGAACAGAAGGCGAAAGGTGGCTGTCATCGGCGCAGGACCGGCGGGGCTTTCCTGCGCGTACTTCCTCGCGCGCCTCGGCTACCGTCCCGATGTATTCGAGGCCATGACGGAACCCGGCGGCATGCTGGTGCAGGCAATCCCTGCATACCGTCTGCCGAGGGACATTTTGAGGCGAGAGATCGGTATGATACGCGATATGGGGGTACACATAGAGACAGGGGTGAGGCTTGGAGAAGACTTTACCCTCGAGAAGCTAAAGAGTATAGAGTACGAGGCCGTGTTCGTCGGCATCGGTGCTCCCGACGGAATCGGCATGTCGCTCGGAGGTCTTTCGAACCCGAGATGTGTTCAGGCGATCTCATTCTTGCGAGAGTACAATCTCAAAGGAAGCGTCCCTGTGGGGAAGAAAGTGTGTGTTGTGGGAGGAGGGAACGCTGCGATCGATGCCGCCCGCACCGCCCTGAGGCTTGGCGCAGACAGCGTGAGGGTCCTCTACCGGCGTACGAGATCCCAGATGCCTGCGTACGCGGAGGAGGTGGCTGAGGCCCAGAAGGAGGGAGTGCTTTTTAGTTATCTCGTTTCTCCGTACGAAATAGTGTCCTCCAACGGAGGAATAGACGGAATTCGGTGCCAGTGCATGGAGCTCGGAGAGTTCGACAAAAGCGGAAGGAAGCGTCCGGTTCAAAACGGGACGGAGTATTCTATGGAGGCCGATCAGCTCATTCTCGCAATAGGGCAGGCTCTCGATACGGAAGGGCTGCTCGGCGGTACGGATATTAGGACAGGCAGCAGAAACTTCATAGAGGTCGATCCCATCACAGGCCAGACATCGGTCGAGTGGATCTTTGCCGGCGGAGACGCAGTAAACGGGCCTTCCTCGGTGGCCGATGCCGTTGCAGGCGGAGAGAGGGGTGCCGCAGGTATTGATCTCTTCCTTACCGGGGAGGATCACTCGTTCTGGCGGGAGGAGAAAGAAGTTGATACATGCTTTGATCCGGATGAGGATCCCGTCGAGTACGGGAGATCGAAGCTGAAGTCTCTATCGCTCATCATGAGAAAGGGGAACTTCAGTGAAGTCGAGCTCCCGTGGAAGGAACCCGTTGCGTTAAAGGAGGCAAAGAGATGCCTTCGATGCGAGTACAGAGAACGAGAGGAGTAAAGAGCCATGCCACAAGTAGAAATTGATAAAAGGACTGTAAAAGTTCCGGAAGGAACGACGATTTTGGAAGCAGCGCGCAGTGCGGGGATACAGATCCCCACCTTGTGTTACCTCGAGGACATCCAGGCAATAGGCGCGTGCCGCGTGTGTCTCGTGGAGGTCGCAGGAGCCAAGAATCTCGTGGCATCCTGCGTGACTCCTGTGTCCGACGGGATGAAGATCAGCACGAAGAGCAGGAGGGTGAGAACGGCGCGCCGTACTATTGTAGAGCTTCTGCTTTCCGACCATGAAGGAGACTGCCAGACCTGTGACCGGAACGGAAGCTGTGAGCTGCAGAGCATCGCGAAGGAGCTCGGGATACGCGAGATACATCACACTGGAGAGAAGCACACGGGAGTGACGGACAGCACAACACCTGCGCTCGTGAGAGATACGGGAAAGTGCGTTCTCTGCCGTCGCTGCGTCAGTATGTGTAACGAGGTCCAGGGAGTCGGTGCCCTGTTTCCACAGGACCGCGGGTTCGAAACGGTCGTGGGCCCGGCGTTTTCGAGCAGCCTTGAGAGCGTCGTGTGTGTTCAGTGCGGGCAGTGCTCGGCGGCATGCCCTGTGGGGGCGATCGGCGAGAAAAACCAGGTCCAGGAGGTCTGGGATGCGCTCGATGATCCCGATAAGTTCGTAATCGTTCAGACGGCACCGGCAATAAGGGCGGCACTGGGTGAATGTTTCGGGTTTGCTCCGGGAACGCTTGTCACAGGGAAGATGGTACGCGCCCTGCGGCTTATCGGATTCGACAGAGTCTTTGATACGAATTTTACCGCAGACCTCACCATCATGGAAGAGGGGACCGAACTCCTCGTGCGTCTCAAAAAGGCGCTTGTGGAAAAAGAGGATGTAGCGCTTCCGCAGTTCACGAGCTGCTGTCCCGGCTGGATCAAATATGCGGAGCATTTCTATCCGGAGCTTCTCCCGAATCTTTCGACGTGTAAGTCTCCGCAGCAGATGTTCGGGGCTTTGGCGAAGACCTACCTTGCAAAGAAAGTCGGGAAAAAACCTGAGGAGATCGTGGTCGTTTCCGTTATGCCCTGCACGGCGAAGAAGTTCGAAAACGCGAGACCGGAGATGAACGACAGCTCGGTCAAGGACGTCGATATCGTTCTCACAACGCGGGAACTCGGCATGCTCATCGGGGAAACAGGAATAGATTTCACCTCCCTCCCGGACGATACGATGGACGATCCGATGGGAAAGACCTCATCCGGAGCAGCGGATATCTTTGCAAATACCGGAGGGGTAATGGAAGCGGCGCTGAGAACCGTTTACGAGATCGTGACCGGGTCACCGCTGCCTTTCAGCGGTCTGCACGTAAAACCGATCGCAGGTCTTGAAGGCGTGAAGGAGGCGTCCGTGAAGATAGAAAAAACGGTTCCCGAATGGGATTTTCTCCGGGGTGTGACGCTCAAGGTTGCGGTTTCGCACGGCCTCGGCAACGCGAAGAGGATCATCCGGCGGATTCAATCGGGCGAGGCGGATTACCACTTTATCGAGGTGATGGCGTGCCCCGGAGGATGCATAGGAGGCGGGGGGCAGCCCAGGCTCACGACGAACGCGGTGCGGAAAAAAAGGATCGAAGCGATCTACAAAGAGGATGAGGGAAAAACCTTACGGAAATCACACGAGAACCCGGAGGTCACGCAGATCTACGAAGAGTTTCTGGGGAGTCCGCTCGGCGAACGTTCCCATCATCTCCTGCATACGAGCTATGAAGCCAGGGCTCGCATATAAGAGCCGGGTTTCGATAAGTTGATATCGAAGAAGGAAACTTGAGCCGCAGGCGACCGTTGATATCGAAGAAGGAAACTTGAGCCGCAGGCGACAGAGGTGGCACCCATGGAGGCAAGAAAGAAGGTTTTATTGGTTGACGATGACGCAGATTTCGTTGCCATGAACAAGGCGCTTTTGGAGCGGCACAGCTATGAGGTACTTGTTGCGTATAACGGCACGGAATGTCTCGATAAGGTCCGGGAGGATATCCCGGACCTTATTATCCTTGACATGATGATGACCACACGAAATGAGGGATATGGTGTTTCGAGAAAGCTTCGGAGCTCAAAACTCACGAAAAAAATCCCTCTGCTCATGCTCACTTCTGTGAATACGGTCCTCCCCATCAAGCTCGAACCTGACGAGAAATGGCTGCCGGTAGACCTGCTCATAGAAAAGCCCGTTGAACCGGAGCTTTTGCTCGAGGTCATAAGGGAGATGCTTTCAGAGAAGCCTGAAAATAGTCCGGGAGAATGACCGATGAGAGTGAAAAAGAAGACCGTAGTGCTGATTGATGACGACCAGGATTTCCTCGAGATGAATCGACGGCTGCTCGAGAAAAACGGATACATGGTCAGCTGCTTTGACAATACCTCCAGGGCGATACGCACGATGCGGGAGCAGAAGCCGGACCTTGTTGTAACGGACCTGATGATGACGAGCATGGATTCGGGGTTCAGGGTTTCGGCTGAGATAAAACAAGACCCCTCACTCGGTGACATCCCCGTCATTATCGTCACCGCGGCATCGAGCCGTCGGGGCTTCGATTTCAAGCCGCACTCCTCTGAGGAGCTTAAGTGTATCAACGCGGATGCATACTTCGACAAACCTGTTTCGCAGCACGAATTCATGGCCAAGGTGCGGGAACTCACAGAAGAATGTATGGAGAACGGAAAAAATGTATGATGAAGATATACGTGTTCTGGTGATCGATGACGATAGAGGAATCCGCGAGGGCTGCTGCAGGGTCCTAGAGAAAGCAGGGTACGAAGTACTTTCAGCGGATGACGGGGAGCGGGGTCTCGATATCTTCACACATGAGAACGGGTTTACCGCAGCTGTCGTTGACCTTCAGCTCCCCGGAATAGACGGTATAGAGCTCACAAGAAGGATGCATGAGGCGGACCCGGACTGCGTTCTGCTTATTATTACCGCTTACGCTTCCATAGAAACGGCAGTACAGGCGATAAAACAGGGTGCGTACGGCTATATATCCAAACCGTTCACCCCGGACGAGCTCCTCCTTCAGCTGGGAAACGGGCTGAAGAAACGGGCTCTCGAACAAGAGACCCAGCGCCTCCGAGAGGAGCGTGAGAAGAGTCTCGTTGAGATTGCGCAGGAACGTTCACGGTGCAGCACCATAATCAAGTGCATGGCAGACGGCGTTCTTGTGGTGAACAGGGACCGGAAGATCGTGCTGAGGAACGCTGCTGCAACACGTGTCTTCAATGGGCCCTCTTGCCCGCCGCTGCCCTGTCACCTCGACGATCTCACCTGTCCGGTGCTGAGCGGGCTTATCGAATCGATCTTCGATGCCGAAGAGGTTTCCCTCATATTATCGAAGGAGATTCCCGTAGGAGACGGCACCTATATGGTGAATATCAGTCCTGTAACAGAGGCTTCCGGCGAAAAGTGCGGAGCAGTCGTGGTGCTGAGAGACATAACTGCGAGGAAGAAGCTTGAGACTGCGAAATCGATGTTCGTTTCTATGGTCTCCCATGAGATTCAGAGCCCATTGGCGGTTGTCGAGGGGTATCTCGGTATTATCCAGAACGATGTAATGGGAAACGACAGGGAACAGTACAGTAAAATGCTCGGACGTTCACTGCTACGGGTGAGGGCGCTTCGGGAGATGGTTTCCGAACTCATGAACCTGACGGCGATAGAAACCGGAAACTTCGCCATCAAACGAACACCTATCGATATAAACGAAGTTTTAACGTGTACTATAGACGGCCTGCGGGACAAAGCGGAAAGCAAAGCGATTGAAATCTCTATGACTGCGGTCGAGTCCAGTGGCATTCGGCAGGTTCTCGCTGACAGGAATGCCATGCAGGTCGTTTTTAAAAACCTTATCGAGAACGCTGTGAAGTACACCCCACGGGGCGGGAACGTGGTGGTCGCGGTCGAAGAGAACGGTCTTTATGCGAGGGTGAGGATCAAGGACAACGGTTTCGGGATGAAACCGGAGGAGAAAAATAAGATCTTTGACGAGTTCTACCGGGCAAAAAACGGGCTCACGGCCCGCATACCGGGAACAGGCCTCGGGCTCAGCCTCGTGAAGAGACTCCTCGACCTCCAGGACGGAATGGTATCTGTTAGCTCAGAGTACGGAAAGGGAAGCGAGTTCACGGTTTGCATCCCGCTGAGCGATTGATCCTGTAACAATACAGCATGTTTAAAATGGTACTCGATGTGAAGCTGAACGGGAGATCCATGTCATCCGCTTCATTAGAAGTAATCTAAAGTTCAACATATTTGGCTTATCTTTTTCATTACCCAAAGAAGCACAATACGAATACATTAAAGGGATAATTATTACTGATGAGCATCGATTAATAATTTTCAAAGATCAAGAATACATCACAGAGTTCCAATTTATGTTGTATTAAACAACATGTACACGATGTAAGCAAATACTAGTGCTACTAAAAAATGTCAACGATGTTGTGCTATTTATGAATTAACAATAAGTAAAGATATCTTTTAGGAATAAATAATGGAGTTCTTTTAGCACAGTTATCAGCAAATTGTTACTTAGGGGCTGTTTAATATGAAAGCCGTTGTCTATTATGACGAAGAGACAATCAAATGTGAAGAATATCCGAAGCCTGATATACAAGGTGGCGAAATACTAGTAAAAATGAAAGTATGTGGGATTTGCGGTGGAGATTTGATGCATTGGTATCGAAAGAAAGCAGCTCCGCTGGTTTTAGGTCATGAAATTACAGGTGAAATTGTTGAGCTGGGTAATGGGGTAGAGGATTTCACGCTTGGAGATAGGGTATTTATTCATCATCATATCGCCTGTTTGACATGCAACTACTGTGTGCATGGGGACTATATCCATTGTTCACAGTTTTCAAAAAACCGCATCTATCCAGGGGGGCTTGCAGAATATATTAAGGTATCTTCACCAATTGTTCGAGGTGATGTTCTGCGTCTCCCTGATAATATTTCTTATGAGTATGGGACTTTAATAGAACCACTTGCATGTTGTATTAAAGGTATGGCGAAAACAAAACTTAGACCGGGAGATTCATTGGGTATTATCGGTGCAGGCCCTATCGGGATCATTAATATCGAATTAGCAAAAAAAGTATTTGGTGTAGGTAAAGTGATAGTCTCGGACATGCTCGAAAATAGAAGAGAGTATGCTGAGGAATACGGAGCGCAAGTTATAGTTAACCCTTCGGAAAGATCCTTTGTCGAGGCCACACGAGAATTAACGGATGGTATAGGTCTTGATGCAGTAATCGTTACCGTATCAAGCTCTCATGCAATTTTAGAGGGTATAGAGTCTGTACGCAATGGTGGAGTTGTGATTATATTTGCTCCACCACCTCCAGATGCTGTAATGACATTGAATCCGAATGCGTTATTCTTTTCAGAGAAATGGTTAGTATCGAGCTACACTTCATCGCATATTGAAACAAGGGAAGCCTTAAAATTACTGAGCTCAGACACAGTGGATTTACGAAACCTCATAACATGTACCTTTGAAATGGAAAAGGCGGCAAAGGCTTTTCAAATGGCGGAAGCAAGAGAGGGAATGAAAATACTGATAACAAACAGGTAAGGATGCTTTATCTACCATGGGAGGAAACGATATTTACTTGTTATAGACGTCGGCACAGGAAGTGGGCGGAGTATAATATTTAATGAAGGAGGGGAACAGGTCTCTGTCGCACAGCGAGAATGGTCCCATCCAATAGATCCGCAATACGACAATGCAGTGGATTTCGAATGTGTAGAGAATTGGACACTGATATGTGAATGTATACGAAATTCAATAAGCAAAGCAAATATCCACAGTAATGAGATCGTAGCCGTGACAGCAACAAGTATGCGTCATTTAGTAGAAAAGAAATTGGCAACCCCAATGTGGAAAGCACCGGGTACTTAGTATATATGTCTATGTAGAAACCTGTAAATTCGGAGAAATAACTATCACCATGATGGACAATTTAAATGATAAAATAGTATTAGTCACAGGGGCCAGCAGGGGCATCGGTAAAAGTATCAGTTTGCTGTTGGCTAAGTACGGAGCTCATGTGATTCTTTCAGCAAGAAATGTTCAAAAACTGGAAGAAGTGAAAAATGAAATTGTGGAAAACAGAGGAAAAGCAACGATAATTCCTGTCGATCTTGCAAAGGAAGAAGAGATTTTATCTCTATTTGAAAAAATACAAAAAAAGTTCAAAAGACTAGACATAATAGTTAACAATGCTGGAATTGGCTACTATGAAGATCTGGTAAATTTTCCGATTTCAAAGTTCGATGATATGTATATGGTCAACCTACGTGGTACATTTTTATGTTGTCAGCACTCAATGAGATTGATGATTCCAGAAAAATCAGGATATATCATTAACATCTCGAGTATGCAGGGCATAAAAGGATATCAAAAACAATCAGCATACGCGGCAAGTAAACACGGAATAGTCGGGATGACCAAATCCCTTTCCGTGGAGGCACAAAAATATAATATTCGTGTCTCTGTAATTCTTCCAGGAGCAGTTGATACGGAATTAATAACGGATGCCCGACCAGGACTTGAGAAGTCGCTGCTAATTTATCCACAGGATATATCAAAAGCTGTGCTTTTCCTGCTTTCAATTTCGAATAGAGCAATGGTCGATATGATAGTAATTAGGAGAAGCACTGCTACCCCCTTTTAAATATTATTTGAAAATATATTGTGAATACCAATATTAAATTTCCGGAAGTCACCGATTTAGATTATCATATCTGGGGAAATATAAGCGGGTTACCGATCTTATAGGCAAACCAACACTAAACCATAGAAAGGCACCCGCACATGGAAAAAGAACATCGGTTGTTACAAGCAAGAATACTAAGCGTACAAGGATACAAACAAACCGAAATAGCTGCGATGCTCGGTGTGTGTTTTACACCTTATTGAGAGGTGAAAAAAGAGATCCTATGCGCGCTTGTATCGATACATAACTTTATCGAAGCTTCTCCCATTCGGACCGCATAATGATGTTTTTGGGGTCGATCAGGTGATCTGTCGCAAGTATACCGTCCAGGTGGTCGATTTCGTGCTGAAGCAGTTCGGACAGGCCGTTCGAATACCTACCGGAATTGTTCTTTCCGGTCTCGTCCTGGAAATTGACTGCTATACTCTTATGGCGGTTGATCTTGACAAAGAAGGAAACGTCGAAGCTGAAGCAGCTGTCCCATACCTCGAACATTTCAGAGCTCTTGTATGATATCTCCGGGTTTATCATGTACAGGGTAATATCCGGAGTCTGGATATAGATGATCCGTTTTAAAAGGCTGATCTGGGGAGCGGCGAGCGCCCTCCCTATCTTCTTTGTTTTTTGTAAGTGTGTGAGAGTATCACGCATATCATCGAGAGTTTTCTGAAGAAGAGGGCCGAAACCGGTAACTTCGGCTGACTTTTTCCTTAGGATCGGGTTTCCGATCTGAAGCACATCCCTGATTGCCATATACTTTCTCTTGTCTCGTTTTACATGTTCAAGAAATATTCAGTATTTCTTTGGCCCTTTTCAAATCCTGTCTCTTGTACAAGAAGCTGGACTCCGCGGATAAATGTCTGGCCCCCCGCAGTCATCCGAATGCGTAATAGACTGTATACCGTTCGACTCGAGAAGCTGTCCGGCCAGTTCCGCTTCTGGATGATTGCCGTACTCTGCGATCACTTCCAAATCGCTTTGCAACATTACAAGCCCCTTCGGATTACAATAAATTAATAGATCGGGTTCGACTGTGCCACTGTTTTCTGAACAGGGACCGTTCTGCCGGCCTAACCCCTATATCTCACATTAGTGCGGTTTTCTAAACAATTGCATAGCAATGGATTTAAATGATGACTTGGCAGATGTAAAAAATAATATTTACGGTGAAAAAAGCGGCTGTAAAAGCATCGGGTTAACCGTGCACCGTCCAAGCGCGCTTGGTTACGGTTTTGCTGCCAGAACGATCCCTACCGGCAGCCCGGCGAGCGACACGGTTTCTGCGTCGAGTATGGTAAATCCGGCATCTTTCAGCGCGTCCTCGACATGGATGGGACGGCAGTCGATCAGCCCGGGATATTTGCAGTGCGCCCATTGATAGAGCCTTGCCAGGAGGCCCGGGTTTTGTTCTTTTGACATTGCAACAACGCAGATTCGTCCGTTTTTTCGAAGGACCCTGCGACATTCGCCGAGAACGATCGGTATCTCCGGCGTGTCGAACAGCTCGAGGGTGAAGCTCATGAAGATCGTATCAATCCCATTCGACCCGAACGGGAGCGCTGCCGCATCGCCGCGCTTGAGAACAACACGTTTCTCCAGCCCAAGCCTCCGTAGCCGCGACAGGGTGACTGTGAGCATCCCGTCCGAAAGATCGATTCCGTAGACCATGCCTGAGCTTCCGACAGATCGGGCGAGCGCCTGTATCCCCTTTCCTGTACCGAAACCTATCTCGCACACCGTCTCCTTCTCCTCCACCCTCAGCTTCCTGAGCCCCTGTATCCTGCACTTTCTCTCAAAAGGTCCGGCAAGCATGCCGTACCACCTGCTCAGCCTGTTGTAGAGCTTCCTTGCCTCCTCTTTCGATCGTGTGACTCTACCTATCTCCCCATTGGGATTGTCCATAGTCTCCGTCAGTATCGGTTCCATTAAATATCCGGGGAAGAGGGAGAGGGTCCCTCAAATTAAACCATGACAAAATACTACTCCCTATTGTATGGCGGCGCAAGAAAAAGTCTTCTATGTCTCCCGCAAATCACAGTTTTTACCGTAAACTTACATAACACACTGCCGGATCCTAAGTTAGCTTTGTGAAAAAACCGCACTAAATCCTTTATACCAGGAGGAGATGAACCGCAAGGATAAATGTACGGCAGTAAGGAGTACGAGCAAAAGAACTAACGGCCTGGCGATAAGGGTCCGTTCGAACTGCAGTATGAAAGTTTGGTATAGGGCGGCTTCAGTAATAATCGGGAATAATACGATATACCTCTTGATAAACGAAAAAGAAGCCAGTAAAATGAAACGAAATCTATAGAGATCCTGAGGGGAGGTACGAATGAAGGTCGGTATGTACAGTATTACATACAGAGGGGTCTGGTACGACGGCGGGGCAATGGATATGAAGGATGTGATGAGGTTCATAAAAAAGGAGGGATGGGAAGGAATCGAGTTTGATACTGAGCGCCCGCATGCGGCACCGATGGACCTGTCGATCGATGAGCGAAAGGCTTTGAAAGAGCTTTCGGGCGAGCTCGATCTCCCCATATGCGCTGTTTCTCCGAGCTGCGAAATTTCAAGCCCGGTACCAATCTACAGAGAGGCCATGATCTGCTATGTCAGGGAGTGTATCAAGCTTGCATATGACCTGGGGGCACCGATTTGCAAGATATTCGCAGCGTGGAGGGGAATCACGGTTTATGATGGGCTTGGGACCTACAACGATACGTACGGGGCAGATCCATACCCCTTCTGGAAGGGCGACAGGAGAAACTTCGTGCTTGCTTCTTTACAAGAACTTTCACGAGTTGCAGAAGATTACGGCATAACGCTCGCTCTTCAGAACCACGGTCCTGATGTCGTTCACAGTTTCAGGGACGTGCTCTCGCTGATAGAGGAAGTCGGGTCTCCTGCATTCAAAGCCTGTATGGATCTCTGCAACGAGGAAAAGCCAGGCATAGAGTCCGCTCACTACGCAAAGGACATGGTAAAGAGGACGGGCGATTTAATGGTTCATTCCCATTTTAACGGTGAGTTCGAGAGAAAGCCGGACGGTGAAATCGATCTGACCTATGACGAGTTCTTCGGTGACCGTAAGCCCTCGTACCCTGCTTATGTGGAGGCGCTCGTCGAGTCGGGTTATAAAGGGTTTATGAATTGGGAGTTTTGTCATCCTGCAAAAGAGAACGGCGAGCCCGCTGGTATCGATTATGTACATAATCAAACACGATTAGCGCTCGAGTATATGAAAACCTTACGGGCCGAAGCACAATCAAAAATATCGGGAAAAAAATAGTCAGGCTGGTTGTTCCTTTCGTATATTGTGCAAAACCGGATTGCGGCTTCAAGAGGCGTTGGTATGAAAAGCGAAAAGAGGAGCAGGGAGCTCCATGAGAGGGCTCTCGTGATAGACGGTCATTCGGACATGCTCAACGATGTTCTCCCGAAGCGTAACCTCGGGAGAAAACATGTCATTGAGGAGGACTGGCTGCCGGAAATGAGAAAAGGCGGCATCGATGTCAGGGTGGCCGCAGTGTTCAACGAAGAGGAGTATGTCCCGGAGCTCGCGCTGAGGCGAGGGCTGGACCTTGTCTCCGTACTCCTTGAAGAGATCGAAGAGTCAAAAAGCCTCGTGCTCTGCACGACCTGTGACGATATCAGGAGGGCAGGGGAGAACGGGAGGACGGGTTTCATACTCGGCATGGAAGGAACTGAACCGCTCGGCATGGACCTGCACCTCCTCCGCGTCTTCCACGCGCTCGGTCTGCGGATACTGGGCTTGACTCACAATCTTCGCAACTATGCGGCCGACCCTGCGCAGCTGACTCCGGCCGAGACCGGAAAAGCAGGAGGTTTGAGCTCTTTCGGTGTGAGGCTGGTTGAGGAGGCCGACAGGCTGGGAGTGCTCATCGATCTTTCTCATATCAGCGACACGGGGTTCTGGGATGTCATCGAGCGGACCGGCCGGCCTGTCATCGCCTCTCACTCCAACGCCCGTGCGCTGCTCGATCACCCGAGGGGTCTCACGGACGAACAGATAAAAGCCGTTTCCCGGAATGGAGGGGTTATAGGGATCAACGCATGCGCTGTACTGGTCGGCCGGAGCGAAGAATCGACGCTGGAACAGCTCATACACCATCTCGATCATATCGTGAAAGCCGGAGGTATAGAGTGCGTCGGCCTCGGCCTAGATTTTGCCGATTATCTAAAAAAATATTTCAATCCTGAAGCGGCGGCTCGCTACCCGTATATGGGGCCCGTGCAGGGTCTCTCCGGCGATGCTGAGGTCCCGAAAATCACAGAAGAGCTTCTCAAAAGGGGCTACTCCGACTCGGATATCGAGCTGATACTGGGGAAAAACTTTCTCCGGGTTTTCGAGAAGGTATGGGGGTAGCTTCCGGCCGTCATGCTTTGTGTCCTGACCCTCCCGGCAGGGACGGCTCAAGAACATCCTGTATACCAAACTCAAATATATTGCTCGGGGTTTTTAGAATATTGGTCTGGAGCCGGGCCATTCTGTGCGGTCGGTATATGCTGAAATAGAAGTTATGAAGCATAATGAGTGTGCTGTTGTCACGTGCCCTCGTAGGGAAACTACAGCGTAGTTCAGAGGATTCCTGCTATTATAAGCCCCACAATAATTACTGCCGTCATTAAACTGAGAACGATACGCCCTGTCCAGCGGTGCATGGTTCTGAATCGTTTTTTCTTTTCTGTTTTTACTTTGAAGATCGCAAGCCCAAGGGCCAGGGCAGCGATGATCAGCACTGTCCCGACGAGCCCTGAAATAGAATGAGGTAATCTGAAGTGCACTCCTGTGCTGACGGAAACCATCAGTACGGCAGTTGCAAACCCGGTGATTCCGCTGATGCCTCCTGTCCATTGAAGGCGTCTATGCGCCTTGAGCCACCAGCGTTTCTTTTTAAAGGCCCCGGAGATTATCGTTCCGGCAAGCAGGAGTGCAAAGGACAGGGACATCAACACGGCATGAACCGGCCAGAGCTCGGGGTATCCCAGACGCAATACACTCGTAGCGTTATCAGCGAAGACCGAATAAAGGGGGAGTAAAAGAAAAACCGGTAAAAAGAAGCGGAGAAATATTTGCGGCATTGTGAACTCCCTAAAAGAGAGTGGTTAGATATGATATTATAAACCATTTGAAAGGAAATTGATGAAAATTAATAAGTCCTTTGAATACGGCGGACGACTGCGCCTCTATTTCCGGAAGCGAATCGAACAGGAGAACAGAGGGAACTTTCATTATTCACCTTAATGCTCTGTTTTCACCGGTGCCTTAAATCCGTCCTGACCATAGACCCTCAAAACCGGGATAATAAAAGAAACCCGACGGGTACCAAAAGGATAGTATCATAAGAGGACAGGACCGGCCGGGATGAAAAACGCATTTATACGCTACTGTTGTTCTGAAAAAGATCGATCCCGATAATATCATTTACGAACCCGCTACACACACTTCTTGCCTGAAATTTCATCGATATCCAGTCGGAGCACAGTGGTCCCCTCAAGGTTCTTTTCTTCAAACTGATGACTGTGTCCTCCGACGTAGTGGTGCATAAGATACCCGAGAGCTTCTATCTTCTGTTCTCTTTCAGTGACAAACGAGATCTTACCGGTACCTACTACGCTCCTGTACTTCATTCCGCAATTGCATCTTACCTCCGTTTTTCCCAATGCGTGGTCGATATCGAATTGAAAGCAAGCGAGGTTATTACATTTTATCATATCTATCTTTTTGCCTTCTTTCGCACAATGAAAAAACAGGCAGGGGTTTGCACCTTTTCTAAACCCGAAATTCATCGTCACTATATAGGGAACATCGTTGTCGGAAAGTGCGATCCTGCACACATCCGACTTTTCAATAATATCCTCTATCTCCTGCAGGTCTTTGATCTCCCTCTCTTTTCTTCTCATGTCTGTTCACTCCATCCGGATTATAAAAATCGATAGTGTCCGTATTTTAACTGTAAAAGATATCCCCATTCCGCTTGGAGGGAAGAACAACGCTCACAAATAACTGTAAATAGTAAGTAACAGAGCTTTTAGCGCTTTGTTCACCATAAACATTATTTTTTACATCTGCCAAGTCATCACTTAAACCCATTGCAATGCAATCTGATTGCATTGCAATCTTTGAGAAAACCGCATTAATGATTCTTTCCGCACGCTCTTCTGCGATGAAACGGTAAAGCTTTATGGAAGCCCCATATTATACAGGATCGATATGTATTGTAGGCTCAACATTCATTTTTTCTCGAATCGTGTTTTCAAGATTATCGGCAATTGCATGGGCATCCAGCAGGCTCATCGGATGAGGAAGCTGCAGATGAAAGGTTATTTCAGTGTGCTCGCCGTATTTATGCATATGAAGGTGATGGATACTGTCCTTTTTTATTTTGAATTCGGTGAGAAGATTTTTCAGGGCGGACTTGAACTCATCGTCCGGTTCTTCTCCCAGAAGCGGGCCCGTCGAGCCCTTCAGAATATTGAATGCGGCATAAAAGATAAGAATCGAGACTGCAAATCCCATCACGCTGTCTACCCACCAGATATATCTGCCGATCAGGATACCGATCAGGATTAAAAAAGATGCGATCGAATCGCTTCGATGGTGCCATCCGTCGGCAACCAGCGATCTTGAATCGATTTTCTTCCCGATTCGAATCGAATACTGGGCGAGTACCTCCTTGAGCACTATCGATATGGCGAATATGATGATTGCAAGGTTGTTAAAACTGGCAGGCTGATGGCCTCTGAACCTCTGTATCGATTCGCCGAAGAAATTAAATCCTACAATCGCAAGAAGGGAACCTATTATTATCGATGAGATGAGCTCTGCCCTTCCATGTCCGAAAGGATGTTTTTTATCGGGCCGTGTCGAGGAAATTTTGAAACCAACTATCACAATAATCGAAGTCAGCGAATCGGACAGTGTATGCCAGGCATCCGCAACAATCGCTATCGAGCCGGTAGTGAAGCCGGCCCAGTATTTTAAACCGAATAATACCGTATTGACAAAGATGGAAAGGGTGCCTTCGAAATAGCCGTAAAACTTTTTGGTTCTTGGTTTGCGCGACCTTTTATCTTTCCTCATTTCGGGAGGCTCCTTTTACTCTCCGTTTATTATTAAAAAGCTTGCCGGGTTATTTGAGATAAGCGCATGCGAACAGTTCCTGAAAAGTTTTTAGTGTATAGCGGCCTTATTCACTTATATCAGTATAAACCGAATTAATCGTAACATCAACGGAACATTTCTCGCGCGACAGCAGATATTAACACTGAAATGTGAATAGCTTCCCGGAATTAAATTTGAAATCTTTGCATTCAAAATCCCAGATATCGTACCTTGATATTTTTTAAATTATCGTGGTCCGGGAGCAATAAGTATTTAAAAGTATGTACCGGCCTCCAGAACCTGGGGTTCTAACCCCCATTTCTCACACAGGAATGAGGGGTTCAATCCCCGTTTCTCATGACCAACAGCAAACTGTAAGTAACGGGGATTTTGGCGCTTTGTTCACCGTAAATATTATTTTTTACAGCTGCCAAGTCATTATTTAAATCCATTGCTATGCAATCTGATTGCATAGCAATCTTTGAGAAAACCGCACTAATGTCATACTATAAAACCCCCTTCCCTGCTGTTTGTTCTTTGGGTGTTGATTCTGCAGGCCTCAACCTTTAACGAAACGACGGGTGTAGGGGGAGGGTTCATACGGATATTATTATCTTTCTTCTATACAGACAGTATGCTGTTGCACTTATCGCACTCAGTATAAAAATTGATTCCATGATAATGACAACAGCCGATGCTTCGATGTACCATCCCGGGCCTTTCGGGAAGACAAATACCGCAAGCAGGATGAAGTGGAGAAGATAAAGGACGATGGGGTTTTGGCCCCACCAGCTCAAAAGCCCGAGGCGCCTTTTACAGATATCCGCAAACAAGTGAAACAAAGAGAACAGCAGGCCGCCGGTGCCTAAACTGATGAGCACGTAGCTCGCCGAAACCCTGTTCTTGCTTATTGGCAACCACTTCGAAAGTAAAAGTGCGGCTGCTATTGCTGCTATAGAGATAAATACAAAAAAATATTTCCTCGGGTTTTTCCTGTAGAAAATGTCTGCAAAGACGGTGGCAAACAGAAGAAGTGCGGCCCAGCTCATTGTGCCTATGATCCCTCCATGAGACGACCCCAAAACGAAATGAAGCAAGTGTGTGTTCAGAAACAGCTGGTAGACTGCCAGGAAAGCGGCTCCGATTATAAACCGATAAAGCGTGCCGAAAAAAATAAACGGCAGAACAATAAGGCCGGTGCATCCGATTGTCTGGAGTACTCCCCAGGAATATATGGTGTCTGAAAATCCAAAGATTTCTTCACCTGAGGAAAGAATGACACCAATTCCGCAGAATATGAGAAATCGTTTCAGAAAGTGGCCGATCATTTTTACTGTCCCGGATTGAGCTTTTCTTCGTAGCGCGGATTGTCGATACGAAAGCCCAATTGCAAGAATGAACAGAGGAGCGATGAGGTCTGCTACAGTCAAGCCGATATCTTCCGAATGCTTCATATACGCAGGGACGGTTTCGATTCCAGCAAGGTAGTTCGCGAGGACCATGAGAAGGATAGAAAACCCTCTGAACTGATCGATAGATGGAATTCTCGGCCGGGTCCTGGTATCTGTCGGCATTCTCTTGGTCCACCGGATTATCTGGCGCTATGTCAGATGATGATCCGAGCGTAACCGAATCGGTTCTCGTCAAAAAGCAGTCTCAACTGCAGAAACAGTAATAAAGACGGCTAGTCACGAGCCGGGCCGCAGTGATATGGGCTTCGGCCCGAATGAGTGAAACGATCGAATAAGGCCCTTTTAACAAAGGCGTAAACGACGGTAGTAGGGGGCGTAATGTCATACTGTCAAACCCCGTCCCCGGTTACCCCCCCCTCCTTCGGGTGTTGATGCCGCAGTCCTCAACCTGAACGAAACGACGGGGGTAGGGGGCTTCAAGCAGTAACCCCTGATCAGAGAGAACGAACCGAAAGCAGAAACTCTCTGATACCCCTTAGAAGCATCTGAACCGCCAGGGTCGTGAGAATCATGCCCATCAGCCTTTCGATCGCCTTGAGCACCCTCTTTCCTAATAACCTTCCTATAAAACTGGAAAATAATAGAATGATTACAGAGAAAGACCATGCAATGAGCAGCGCAAAAAACCATTTGAATATAGATTGGGGATACTGCGTCGTTAACAGGGTTACTGTAGCTATTGTAGAAGGCCCCGCGATGAGGGGAACGGCCAGAGGTACGACCATCGGTTCATCGGTTTGTTTTGAATCCTCTATGGGAATATCTCTCGGAAAGATCATTCGTAATGCGATGAGAAAAAGAATCACCCCTCCGGAGATGCTTAATGCGTATTCCGAAATACTCAGGCCTGCCAGGATATAATTTCCGAAAAAAAGAAACAGTACCAGTATACAGAGGGCTATTGCCATCTCACGCAAGATGATTATTTTTCTTCTTTTGGGGGGAACACAACTCAGCTGAGACAGAAATACAGGAACCCCTCCAAACGGATCCATCACAAGTATCAGGGTGATCATGGCTGAATAGATTGTCATGGCTTTTTCACGCCCGTTATAGGATGTTTTTCATTTTACGGGAACATATTAAAAATATGAGATAACATTAGCGCGTCATCCGGAGAATATAATACAAAAACCGTGCTGTCCCCCGGATAAGGGCAGAACATACAATAGTCCGAGTGTCATGCCCAATCTTACAAACTGAATTTAGTATAGTCTCCAGCAAGTATGTACAACTATTTTGTAAGCCTTCCCCTAATCGCGTATTGCGGTCCCAGCGTACACAAGCCAGTTAACAGTCCCTGCAGCAGAACAAATCCTCTTCTTACAAAGGTCCGTCGAGTCCGGTCGGGGATCGGACCGCACTAATCGAACTTTTTTGTCATTGATCTGAAAAAAACAGTCGCAGTCTTAATTTTTAAATTATCATGGTCCGGAAGCAGTAAGTATTTAAAAGTATGCACCTGCCTCCCGACCCGGGTCTCTTCTGTCATACTGTCAACCCCCGTCACCTGTTCCTCTTTTTTCCTCCCAAACGACGGTAGAAGAGGGGAGTCGTACTGTCATACTGTCAACCCCCGTCCCCACTGTTTTTCTTTTTTGAACAACGGATAAAATTTAGCCTATCGTTTCGCGCATATATGGCGTTTTGCCGTAACGAAGTGAAGTCAAAATGTACCGAAGCATATATGAGCTGCTGTACGCTGGACGGGCTGAAAATCGGTACAAAAAGCCAGCCATGGATGGCGATTTCTATAGTGTTTATTTCTGTGCGACGGCCTTCCCCTTCACGATCATCGAGATGCCGGCACTGAAGATCCAGATCAACGGCAGTAAATTAGCCGCGATCGAGGGGCCCCACCCTGCCGGGTTGTAGAAACCGCTGCTGTCGACGACCGGTCCGTACATCGATGGAATGGCCGCAAGGCAGAGGATGGCGCTGGCGTGGGCAACCCAGCCGATCCATTTGGGCAGCGCCCCAGTGGCCAAGATAGCGTAACCAGCCGAGACCATGAAGAGCGCCGTCACGGCGAATGCTATGGAACCGTTGTATATGAGAAGCGTACCCTCCACCAAGGCTCTTATTGCTGTAGGATCGGCCATGCCGCCGAGCGTGTCCAGGGCTGCGGCGCCCTCGAGCGAATCGGCAACCAAGGTGGCTGCCCACCAGACCAGGCCGGCTCCGAAGACCAGGGTAGCAACCCATTCGTACTCAGGCTTTGTCTGTCGGACCAGGTGGCGGAAGCCTGCGATGAAAACCGTAAAGCAGACGTACATACCTATGTCAATCAGCACTCGCGTGAGAACTATGACCCTGATGTCGGCCATGTGCTGACTGTAGTTTACAGCGTCGCTGATCAAAGGCCCGGCACCGGGAATAATCCAAAGCGGCAACTCGCACAGGAACAAGACCCCGCAGGCCAACCCGAATGCACCGGTCCAGCGAAACACTTTAAAATCGTCCATACTAACCTCCTTTCATAATTAGAATAGAGCTGAAAGATGATTTACAATAGCTTTATTACCCCGTTACATATTATCATGCTCGCCAAGGATGGCGGGCCATTTATATAATTCTGCTTCGGCCCGGCTCGCGTCTAACTCATGCATGTTCGCATTGCGGATATGCCATTCTTATGTGCAGTACGTGCGCTCTTTCTTTTTGTGTTTATCTAAATCATCAAATCTGATGATTTTACATTGGGATGATGATACCGTTTATTGTTCTCAGTATTTTTACCAAATTGGATTGCTGATCCGGGACACCATTGAAGACATGCAAAGCATTGCTCACAAGTGTGCTGCCAAGCCGGGCTTTTCTTAATCATTTCAATATTATCAACAGGACATATCTTTTCACATGTCCCGCAGCCTATACAATTTTCATTAGAATGAAAACCATGATCCATTAATTGTCGGCTTTCAGAAAAAGATAAGGCTGTGTGTCCGGCATAACCTGCCATTTTTAACCATAGATATTTACCAAGTAATTCTTTCAACTTGATAAAATCAATTGATTTCAATAAGATTTCTGCGCTCGTTTCATAAACTCCCTTTTTTCTATGGGTAACAAAACTGGTTATTGTTTCAAGTTTCTTATTCCAATCAGAAAACATTTTATTCTGTTTTTCAACAGATACATCTTTGAGCGTTATACAGATAGCAAATTTCTTTAATGAAATTGAAGGTATAATGTAGTTGTAGGGCATACGTACAGTAAATCCAGCCACAAGTTTCCCGCCTTCTGCCTCAATTAACTGTTCTAAATATCTTATGGTTAGTCCGGGACCTTTACCGCCATATGTGCAAACTCCAAATATATACTTCTCATAAAAGGTGTCAACTTTGCTTATAAACCGTTTAACTATATTGGGTAAACCGGAATGATAATCAGGAAACACAATTCCTACAACTTCTGCTGATATATTCACCTTTTCTGAATGTACAATTGCAGCAATAGATATCAATTCTGCATTAATTCTATCTGCAATGTTTTTAGCAACAGAAAAAGAGTTACCTGTTCCTGAAAAGTAATAGACTGCTGCATTCACCATGGTCATCTCAATATTGATATCTTCTGTGCGCACTTATTGCATATAACTCATTCATATCCGCATTGAGATTGCACTCTTTGTGGGGAGGGTAGCTGTATTGCGGATAGACACCATATTACAATTGTATACAAGTTGCCACGGATTTCAAATTTATGTTTATATATATCTGAAAGATTATGGAACGGGGCATCCGTAGTACAGACTTAAGTCCTCTCATTGTATTCGAAAAGGCTGTAGGAACACTGGATTCGAGAGAGGTGCTCATTACATTTTGTTATGTCAGCCATTTTTTCCTTGATCATTTGCTCCGAAGGTAATACGATTCTTTGGGAACACTATTAAGGGGGATGGGTTGGCAGTAGTGCGAAACGAAGAGCAGACGAAGTACTTTCTGAAGAGCATCGGGTTTCCCGACCTCAAGATCCATCACGCAATCAACCACTATGATTTCACAAAAGGGAACCGGAAGATCCTCATCATAGGGCCCATGGGGTCCGGAAAGACCGAGTTTTCAGCCCGGATCTACAGGGACTCACTCATCTCGCTGAAAAAATCCGAGAAGGTAAGCAGCCACACCAAGGAAGGGAACGCCGACCGGAGAAACATATTCTATATTCGTTCCAAGATAGACAAAAAGAGGTTCGAAGACTACCCGGAAGATGCGCTCGCCTACCGGAGCGGGTACGAGCGGCTCGGGAACTGCGTGGCAAGCATCAGCGACTCCTTCGAGCTGGAGAAGATAATCGGAAACCACCCCGAAGTGGGGACCTGGATTATTGATGAGGCGGGGTTCTTTGACGAGCGTATCGTATACGTGATCCAGGACTTTTGTTCCGAAAGAAAGGGCATAAACTTCATTTTTCCGATGCTCATTCTCAACTTCAGGAAGGATGTTTTCAACCGGACCTCGAGGCTCCTCACGGAGGTTGCAACCGACGTATTTCCCCTTACTGCATATTGCGAGCACCTCGACTGTATTACAGATTCATATTATACCTATAGATACTATACTATTGAGGGTGTAGAGTGCCCTGCGCTCTACTTCGATCCGCTCATCATCGTGGGCGGCGACAAGACGTTCAAGGACCCGAAGATCCCGAACTATTCGACACGGTGTGACCTCCACCACTATCTTCCGGGCAAGGAGTATACCTTTCTTACACTCAAGCCGCTCGGTGCGCTCGCCTACGGAGGAAATACGGGTCCCCTTTTAAAGGAGCTTCACAGCATGAAAACCGAGATCCGGAAGTCGGAGATATTCGCTCAATTCGAAAAAAAGTATACAACAACAGACACGAGGGGCCGGATCATGATGAATTCGCTCAAGGCTGGATGCATTGCAGAGAAAGCGATGATTTACCTCTTCGCCGAGGAGAACCTACTGAGCCTGGATCAACTCAGGCACCTGGCGGCTGAGATAAAGGCGGACAACGACTATATCAACGACCGCCTCATGGAAGCGAGAAAGCTGAAGCTTTAAAACATAAATGGAGTGTGCACTACAGTGATGAATCTGTCAGTAGGAAGCAGCATGCCTGTGCCCGGTACAGGAGCTTATCATGGAGCATAAAGGGGGCCGTCATTCCCTGAATGACGAACTAAAAGATGCTCACATTCTGGTCGTGGATGACGAAGAATCATTCAGGCGGATGATCAAGGATGTATTGAGGCAGACCGGGATCAGGTGTTCCGTGGCGTCGAGCGGTGACGAGGCCCTGAAGATCCTCGATCGAGAGCCCGTGGATGTCGTCATCGCGGATATACACATGCCGGGCATGAGCGGGATCGAGCTGACGAGAGTGGTAAAAAATGAGTATAACGCCGACGTCATAGTCCTCACAGGTTTTGTGGAGGATTTCAGGTATGCGGAGATCATAGATATAGGGGCGAGAGATTTTATTCAGAAACCGGTGAGTGTCGAGGAGCTTCTCGTGCGGATAAAGCGCGTGATAAGGGAGAGGACGCTCCTCTCGGAGCGCGATAAGGCGGAATCGGACCTACAGCAGAGCCTCGAGAGTCTTCAGCGGGCGCTGAAAGGGATTATCCAAGCGATGGCCGTGACCGTAGAAACAAGAGACCCCTATACCGCGGGACACCAGAGGAGGGTGGCGAGCCTGGCATGCGAGATCGCAAAGCAGATGGGGCTGTCCGATGTAATTATCGATGGGATCGGGATGGCCGGCATTATTCACGACCACGGTAAGATATCAGTGCCTGCAGAGATCCTCAGCAAGCCCGGCTCTCTCACCCAGCTCGAGTACGGGATCATAAAGACACATCCGCAGGTCGGCTATGATATCCTGAAGACGATAGAGTTTCCGCGGCCTGTGGACCGGATGATACTCCAGCACCACGAGAGGTTGGACGGCTCCGGATACCCTTCCGGGCTTAAGAAGAGAGGGATCCTCCTGGAGGCGAGGATCATCTCTGTAGCGGATGTTATAGAGGCAATGGCCTACCACAGGCCGTATCGGCCCGCTCTCGGCATTGATAAGGCGCTGGATGAGATAAGAAAAAACAGCGGCGTGCTCTACGATGGGGATGTAGTCGATGCCTGCCTTAAGATCTTCGAGAAGGGTGGATTCGAATTTGACTGATGTCGATAAGCTGTTTTATAGGTTGAGTGCTTTGTTCACAGAGCCGGTGAATGTATCCAGGTCAAAGGGTTTGATGATGACGTCCTTTGCCCCTTCCTTGAGAAAGTCTTCTACTGAACCGTCGGTGGTGTATCCGGTCATGATAAGGACTTTGACCTCGGGGTCGAACTCCTTCAGGTGATGAAAGCATTCCCAGCCGCCCATCTTCGGCATTATTACATCCAGAATGACGAGGTCTATCTCGTTCTTCCTGTGCTTGTACAGTGAAAGCGCTTCTACCCCATTCTCTGCGACGATTGTGTTATACCCGCACTGTCTCAGTGTCGTTATTGCGAGCTCGCGCATCTGAGATTCGTCGTCTACGACGAGAACAGCCCCTCTGCCGTGGGTGAGGGAGGGTTTGTGTTCATCTGTTATGGTGCCTTTTATGCTTTCTTCCAGAACAGGGAGGAATATCTCAAACCTGCTTCCCTCTCCGAGTCTGCTCTGTACATCGAAGAAGCCGTTGTGGTTATGGACGATACCGTACACAACCGCGAGGCCAAGCCCTATTCCTGTTTTCTCGCTCTTTGTCGTGAAGAACGGCTCGAAAAGCCGCTCTATGACTTCGGGAGGCATGCCGACTCCGGTGTCGCTCACCTTCACACAGATGTAGCTGCCGGGTTTGCCGTTGAGAAAGTGGGTTGCCCGGTTTTGATCTATATCTACATTGGATGTTTCCAGTGTGAGTATGTTCTCAGGGGTCTTGCGGTGTATGGCGGGCTTTATTGCAACCTTTCCGGCAATCATCGCGTCGCGAGCATTGACACAGAGGTTCATCAATAGCTGACTCATCTGCGAGGGATCCGCCTTTATGGTGCGCAGGTTCTCATCGAGATTGAGCATGATCTGTATCTCAGGCTGGAAGGTACGTTTCAGGAGATTGTAGGTCTCGTTGACAACATCGTTGATACAGAGGGTTCTCGTCCTTCCTGTATCCTGACGGGTGAAAAACCGGAGCTGTTCGGTGAGACCCTTGCCGCGTTCGGTTGCCACTTTGATCTGCATGAGATTGTTGTAGCAGTCTGATTCCTTGGGAGCGTTCATCAGCTCGAGGGAAGTATATCCCGTGATAACCTGAAGGAGATTGTTGAAGTCGTGCACAATACCGCCAGCGAGCTGTCCGAGCGCCTCCATCTTCTGGGCCTGCCTGAACTGAGACTCGAGTCTTATCCGTTCGGTTGAATCGATGAAGGAAGCCATTATTCCGATAGGCTGGTTCGTGTCATCCTTGATGAGTGAAGCGGAGATGACGAGCTCGAACGTCGATCCATCCTTACATTGTGCCGTAAACTCTTTATGCCACCCGTGTTCCGTTTTGAGCACTTTCATGATGATACCGAAATCGGTGGTCCCGAGAAACTGTGTGCACTGTAGCTCTTTCACTTTATCTGAGTCATTGAAACGCCACATCCTGAGGAATGCCGGGTTCACATATGTGATGTTGCCATCGAGGTCTGTAAGCATGATCCCGTTGACGTAGGTGTGTATTGCGTGGTTTTTTATGAAGAGCTCACGCCTCTGCTGGTCGAGCGCGGTTGAGAGAGCCTTCCGAAGCTGTTCCTGCTCT
>DATKZJ010000168.1:0-5523 GCA_035527995.1 Spirochaetota bacterium
ACCACGCCCGGTTCGGACGGCCCGGTAAAGAACGACAGAGAAGCCTCGCGTATATGCGATGAGATCGGCTATCCCGTCATTATAAAGGCTGCAGAGGGCGGAGGCGGTATGGGCATGGAGAGGGTCACAGAAGAGGAAGAGCTGGCAGGCGCTCTTAACAGTGTGCGGGTCCAGGCAAAGACCCTGTTCGGAAGCGACGAGGTGTTCATTGAGAAGCTCATCGACCCGAACCGCCACATCGAGGTACAGATCCTTGCGGACAAGGCGGGAAATGTCGTTCACCTCGGGGAGCGGGACTGCTCCATTCAGCGTCGTCACCAGAAACTTATCGAATTCTCTCCGGCGGACATATCGGATGAGCTCCGGGGGGCGATAACAGAGGCTGCCTGCGCTCTCGCAAAGGCCGTTAAATATTCAAACGCCGGAACAGTCGAGTTCCTCGTCGACGATTCCGAGAACTTTTACTTCATGGAGATGAATACAAGGATCCAGGTTGAGCACCGCGTCACTGAGCTCGTGTACGGAAAGGACCTCATCTATGAGCAGATAAGGCTGGCTGCAGACGAGGAGTTGGGGTACAGTCAGAAAGGCCTCAAAAGCAGCGGGTTCGCAATCGAATGCAGGATCAATGCAGAAGACCCTGAAAAAGGATTCGAGGCTTCTCCCGGTGTAATCGAGAAGTTTATCCCTCCTTCCGGCAAAAACGTCGTTGTAGACACCTTCATCCCCGTAATAGAAAACGGATCGGAACCTTTCCCGATCTCCACCCTCTACGACTCGCTGCTGGCCAATATAATCGTGTGGGGTAAGGACAAGCGTTCCGCACTGAGGCTCATGGAAAGAAAGCTTGGGGAGTTTGTCATCGAGGGAAGGGACGTAAAAACGACAATACCCTTCCACCGGGAGAAACTGAAGGATCTCTGAAGTATACAAACATGGATCGCCAGACCCGATTTCCTACTGCTTTTAGAATGTGCAAAAAATTAGGTGATAAAGCCGGCTGTCTTCGATGATAATTCAAGACAGCAGCAACTGTCCTTGAGTCAGAGGATTTCTTTAATGCCTTTTACACATTTCATAGTCCCCAATAAAAATTCATCTCCAAATTCGGTGCAATAAATATGGATCTACTAATCATACTCTGTCGTTACGAGGATTCGAAGTTCGAAGAACTTCTTTGGCAGAAGGCGGCGGTCACATACGGTTCAATCGATGAAGTAATCTCATAATACTTTTATCTATAGTCCGTTTAGAGATTGCTTCGGCAGATGTCTTCGACACCTACGCTCGCAAACGATCATCACCGTGTTTGGTTGATGCTGTACGATGTAGTATGCAAAAAGAGATCAATATAATTCATAGTTAGCAATTGATTTTCATTGCATCGGAGAAGAGCCTCATCAAATTACTTTGGAATAAGGCCTACTATTTACCGTGACCTGCAGGCGGAGCATCGCATGCGGGTACTGGACAGAAGCGGGCCGCCCGATGCCTGTTTCTCAGGAATAACAAAAAAAGGGGAGATATCATGGGTAAGAAAATCAAGATGCACATCATCGACAGGGATGTCACCGCTGTTCTCAACAGCAGCGAGACTGCAGCCTCGTTTTACGATCTCCTCCCTCTAAAGATTTCGATGCAGAGGTGGGGTGATGAGTATTACGGGGACTGCGGATTGAAGGTCAATATCGAAGAGGGCGCACGTACCGAAATGGAGGTCGGCGAGATCGCAATCTGGCCGAGCGGCAGCGCACTCTGTATCTTTTTCGGTCCCACACCCGTAAGCAGCTCGGGCAAGCCGATGGCTATTTCGCCGGTGAACCCTGTAGGAAAGATAGAAGGTTCCGTAGAGTGGCTGAAAAAGCTCGGGGGGTCTATTGATATTACTATGGAAAAGGTCTAGACTCTTTTTCTCAAAGATACTCCGTATATATTTTGAGACCGGGCAAAAGCTGATTCACCTGTAGAAGAGACTGCCCTCATAAACCTTCACATCTCCCTCTTCTGTATGAAGGAGTAGGGCCCCTGTTCTTTTGTCGATACCGGTCGATGTTCCCAGAAGCTCCCTGGAACTGTCTACTATTCTTACGGCTCTGCCCCTTACAGAAGCGTCTGTTTCCCACTCAGCCATCACCCGCTCTATACCGTCTTTATCCACGGCCGCAAGAAGCGAGAAAAACTCGTCCGCCATATCCCTCAAAAATTCCGCAACTCCTATACACTCGCCCGTCTCTCTGCGGTAGGATGTGGCCGTCATCTCTATCTTTTTATGGAACTTCAGGTTGTTCAGGTTTACCCCTATCCCTATTACGGTGCGCTGCCGCCGTTCCTCTGCAATTACCCCTGATATCTTCCTGCCGTTCTCCCACATCACATCGTTTATCCATTTCAGCTTCACCCTGTCCGAGTGCCTCATTAAAGCCCTGTACACACCGTATGCAGCGATCATGCTGTACGGAAGCCTTATGTCGAACCGTGTTAACACAATGGAACAGTAGAGAGAGCCTTCTTCAGAGTACCACAGCCTCCCGTATCTTCCTCTGCCCCTGGTCTGCCGGTCGGCGACGATGACCGTCCTGTCCGCTGCATCGGAGTGCTCAAAACCGACATCCATCGTCGAAAGGACTGTATCGTACCAGTATACAGGGCCGACATCGTGCTGCAGTTTGCTTAAAAGCTCCTGCAGTTCCCTTTCCTTATCTTCTATCCTTCGCATTGATTCTTACGTACCCGTTTTTCCTGGCTTTTGAAAAGGACTTCCCCTCCATCGATGACAAAAACCGTCTTCGCCGGAGGGTCAATCCTGCTTCTTCAGAGCCCTGGGAACCAATCCGAAGAGTTTCTCCCCCTCTCCGCACTGCTGCCCGTTCATGAAGTATATCCTTGTGACCTTCGCCCTCTCCCCTTCATACACAATCTCTCTTCTCTTCTTCATCACCATTGCGACTGCCAGAACTTTCCCTGTCTCCACAATCTCTCCGACAGAAACAAGAGAAGACATCCCGGGATTCGGCGTGAGGTAGTACTGAGCACCCTGAGGGGCCCTCACGAAGCTGTAATCACGCTCCTCTTCGAGATTCTGAACCTCCTCCGCAGATAGTTTGTACCCGAGGTCGAGAACGTGTGCATGATACTCGCAGAATTTTCCTTCGATGTCACTGTTGACACTTTCGATTATACCGTCACTACTGCTCGTCCGTTTCTTAATGAGCCCGAGACGCGTAATTGTATAGAGGACGCCCCCCTCCTCGACCTTCTGGCCGACGGCTACCTTTATGGACACGACTCCTGTATGGGTTGTGTAGTATTCCGTAACTCTGAAATAGCCGTCCTTTCTCTTTTCTGCTTCCTTTACTATCTCCATATCGAGCTCTCTTCAGTTCCGAATTCTATGGACGGAGTCTTCTCCCCTTTCCCTTCTTCAGGTCAAGGAGGTCCGAAATCGCGTTTTTCAGCTCACTGCGTTTCACGACCATATCCACCCCTCCTCGGCCCATTACCATATCCGAGTGCTGGTAGTTTTTCGGCTTCTTCTGCTTCACCGTCTGTTCGATCACATGGATACCGGCAAAACCGATCTGGGCGTTAGGCTCAGCGATGATGAAATCTCCGAGGCTCGCGTAGCTCGCAAGCACGCCGGCCATCGTGGGATCCGACTGAACCGATATATAGAGCCCTCCGGCCGCCCTGAAGCGGGTGATAGCGATAGATGTCTTTATCATCTGCATGAGCGCAAGAAGCCCCTCCTCGATGCGCGCTCCGCCGGACTGGTGAACAGCGACGACAGCCCGCTTCTCATGCAGCGCCCGCTTTACAGCCCTTACGAACTTCTCGCCTTCTGCGCTTCCCAGCGTACCGGCCCTGAACCTCACATCGGTGAGTATCATGACTACAGGATGCTCATTGATGAACGCGTGTCCGGTTATCATCGCGGATTTTCTCTTCGTCACGCTCTTCGCCCTTTCCAGCTTCTCATCAAACTTTTCGAAGCCCAGCGGGTTCACGGACTCGATTCCCTCGTTGAATTCGCGAAAAGTACCTCGGTCTGCGATGAGGTCGATGTAGTTGTCGATTATCAGTCTGAAATGGTAGCCGCAGTGCGGGCACGTTCCGTTGTACTCCTCGAAGAGAGTCGGGACCCAGATGTCCTGGCAGTCATGTATGGCGTTATTGGGACATTCGACCCACCTGTCCTCATAGGAGAGCGTCTTCGGCTGCTCCTCAGCCGTAAGGAGAGACTCCTCCTCCCTCGCCTTTCGCTTTATCTGAAAATTGACAATCTTCCGGAAGGGTGTAAACAGGGAGTGGATCCATCGCACGCGGTAGAGCTCCCCGAACATGTGCTTTATCTTGTCCAGAAGGCTCGAGTGATACACACCGACCTTTTTATACCGCCTCCACCGTTTTCTGAGGAGAATCGGGACCTGATACCGTCGGATCCTCCAGCTCTCGGCGCTCTTGGATTCACGCAGGAAAAACGGGGCTACCTTTGCACGCACCGTGTCCAGGCCCTCGATAACCGCTTTTCGTACATCCTGGTAAAACTCCCTGTCATCCTTCCGCGCACCGATTCGCGGCTCAGGGATTACCTTGTCGACGATTCCGAGGGCTTGAGCATCGGAAGCTGTAATCTTGAGGCTATTGGCGGCCCTGCTGAGGTCGTCTTCGGTTATATGGCGCTTGTCCCTTGCAATGATCGCCGCTCCTCCGCTGACAGAGATGACAGAGTAGTACGCCTTGTCGAGCATGATCCTGTAATCGCACAGATCGATAGCGAGGGCGCCTCCGGAACCGCCCTCTCCTATCACAACTGAGACGTGGGGTACCTTTAAATAGTACTGCATCTCGAGGTTCTTCGCGATCCGCTGGGCCGGTAAAAACTCTTCCAGAGGCCAGGACCCCGGTGTATCGATAAACGTCACGATTGGTATCCGGAACCTCTCTGCGAGCTTCATCGCCTGGATCGCTTTGTGGTTGCCCTGCGGCAGGGCGCTCCCTCCCCTCCTGTAGCTCTCCTCGAACCTGCCTTTTTCGTGGCCCACGACCATCACGTCGCACCCCTCGAGCTTTGCGAGCCCGCATACCACGGCAGGGTCCGTGCTGTTCGCATCGAGTCCCTTCAGCTCCTCGAAGCTGTCGAACAGATTGAGGGCGTAGTCGAGGGTTTTGGGTCTCTGCTCGCTCCGTGAGATCGAGTCAATCTGCCTCGGGGAGAGATGTGAGAAATACCGCTCGACGATCCGATCCAGACCTGTTTTAACGATTCCCACCCTGGCCTCAGCAAAGTAATTTTTCTTCTGATGTATGAATCGCTCGGCCTGGGCCAGCTCCTCTTCCAGCTTTTCTACTTCCGCGGGGGGGATCCCCAGCTCTATATCCTTGAGGTATTGGAGTTTTTGGTTAAAATCTCTTACCTGCTGAAAAATTATCTTTTCTTTTTCCTTCATATATATTCCATAAGCTGTCTTCGCACTATATGCGCTTTATTTTCTCGTACTGTGTGGTATATTATGTACTATATGC
>DATKZJ010000169.1:0-5277 GCA_035527995.1 Spirochaetota bacterium
CAACGATCTTTTTTGTGAGCTCGAAAGAACAACCGGGATCGACCGGAACGACGACTCCTCCCCTGTGAAGAACGGCGAAGAACGCTGAGACCCACTCCGGACCCGGTCTCCCTCCCAATATGACCCGCTGCCCCTTATGAAGTCCTGTCCGCTGAAGCGCACCGCTGAAACCGAGAACTGTTTCACGGACCCTGCCGAAGCTCCATCGCTCGGACCTGTATCCCGCGCAGCCCACAAGATACGTTCGTTCCTTCCAGCGTTCCATCATATCGATGTATTCGTGCAGTGCGCTTCTTTTCTGCATAGTGGCCCCCGCGACGACCCCCCTCAAGACTCCCCTTATCAAGATTATAGCAGGAAAACGGCGGGTGTGGAGATAAAATTTTTGGGATTACCGACCCGGGGGGATTGGTCTAAGTATATCTACTATTATTTCGTTGTATTATTTTTTCTGACTGATATAATTGTATTCGAGTTTCGTACTGTTAGGAGGACATGATGAAGGTCGAGAACAAGCGCGTGCTGGCTGTGGGCGCTCATCCGGACGACGTCGAGTTCATGTGTTCCGGAACGCTCAGACTTTTAAAAGAAAAGGGATTTGATATCTTTATCTGTGTTCTTTCGAACGGGGATTGCGGGTCAATGGTGGAACCCCCGGAGAACATAACGAGGATCAGGAGGCACGAGGCACTCGATGCCGCGAAGCTCATCGGGGCGGAGTTCTACCCGATGGGAGAGCTTGACCTCAGGATAACGTTTGACAACCGGACGCAGGATAAAATAACAGAGCTGGTGAGGATGGTGGACCCGTTTATGGTGTTCACCCATCCACATGAGGACTACATGGCTGACCACGAGAGGACATCGCGTCTCGTGAGGCACGCCTGCTTTGCCGCACCCATACCGAACTACATGACCTACACCACGATGCCCTCGCCGAGAACCTACGCGATCCCTACCCTCTACTACTGGTCTCCTCTCGACGGACTGGATATTTACGGCAACTTCGTTCACCAGTCGATCTTTGTGGACATAACCCCCGTGGTGAGCTTCAAGGCCGAGATGCTCTCCTGCCACAAGAGCCAGAGGGACTGGCTCTTTGAGCAGCACGGGATCGATAAATACATCGAGCTCATGAAATCGACAGGGAAGCTCTATGGAAAGGAGTGCGGATTTGAATATGCCGAGGGGTTCAGGCAGCATCTCGGAAATGCCTACCCCCGTGAGAATCTGCTGGGGAAGATACTCGGCAAGAGCGTAAAGGAAAAAAATACAAAGGAGGAGAAGTAGAATGAAGGCCTACAAGGTTGGGATAGTGGGACTCGGCTGGGCGGCAGGGGCCCATCTGCGGGCATTTGCCTCGCTGCCGAACTATGAGCCTGTTGCGATTATGTCGAGGAGGAAGCTCGACCCCGAAGAGATAAGACGGGAATACGGAGTGGAGGTAAAGGTATACAACGACTACGACAGGTTTCTCGAGCACAAGGACATGGAGATCGTCGACATATGTACGCCACATCCGTTTCATCCGGAGCAGACAGTGAAGGCTGCGAACGCAGGCAAACACCTCGTTGTCGAAAAGCCGCTCTCTCTCAATTTCGAGGACGCAAAGCGGATGCTCGAAGCCGTCGAAAAAAACAGGGTGCTTACATCTGTCGGTTTCTGGATACGGCTCATGTCCGTGTCGAAGGCGATGAAGTCGATAATAGAGAAAGGTCTCATCGGTGATATCTATTATGCCGAGTGTGACTACTTCCACGGCATAGGTCCCTGGTACGGACAGTTTGCATGGAATGTCAAGAAGGATATGGGCGGAAGCTCACTGCTCACCGCAGGGTGCCATTCGCTTGATATAATGCTCTACCTCCTGGGCGATGAGGTGGAGGAGGTTTTCTCATACTCGACGAGAAACCCAAATCCCGTGTACGATCCGTACGAGTACGATACCACGTCTGTCACACTTCTGAAATTTAAAAAGAAGGGATTGCTGGGTAAGGTCGCCTCCGTGATCGACTGTATGCAACCGTACGTATTCAACATGAACATCGTCGGGTCGGATGGCTCTATCAACAACGAAAAGTTCTACAGCAAGAAGATCGAAGGGTTGCTGGACTGGAGCACGCTCGACGTGATGCGTGTCGATTCAGGAGACGTTGCACACCACTCGTACAACGAGCAGTTTATCCACTTCGCCCAATGTCTCGATACCGGCAGGGAGGCGGTCAACAATCTCAAGGCTGCGTTTGAGACGCACAGGGTGATATTCGCGGCTGATAAATCCGCAGAGACCGGAAAGCCGGTACCTTTAAGTGAGTTCAGGTAGCCCGGATGTTATATAAAAGTTCCGACAATCCCTACGGCAGTTTCGGATGGGGGCTGCCGTCCGTTTGCCATATTTTCATCTAAAAGACATATCTGTATTCTATCTCACGAGGCAGAGAAAAGCCATCTTGTCGATTTCCTAAAATGATCGAAATTTGATTAAAGTAGTTCTGGTAAGTTACTTTGTGCCGATGAGATGGCCCAGAACCTGCCGCTTCCTCGTACACAGGGCGCCAGGTCAACGGGAAAAGGAAGAAGGCTGGAGGGAGACGGAGGGGATGCTCTGTTTTTTACAAGTGCGGAAGGGGTGGTATGAAGCATCTGGAACTGTCTCAACGGCAGTATGAGAGATACGCGAGGAATATCGCTATAGGCGAGATAGGCCTGGAAGGGCAAAAGACTCTTTTAAGGTCAAGAATTACCATCATAGGGGCCGGAGGGCTCGGGTCATCCTGTGCACTCTATCTTGCAGCTGCGGGAGTCGGAAACCTTCTCATAATAGACGGCGATAGGGTTGAGCTCTCGAACCTCCAGCGGCAGATCATTCATCATACGGGCGACCTGGGGCGCGAGAAAGTGGATTCAGCGAGGCAAAAAATAGAAGCCCTGAATCCCGATGTCAAACTCGATACCCGCACCCTCAGGGTTGATTCGGGTAATATCCGGGACCTCATAAGGGGCAGTGATTTCGTGATAGATGCCTCCGACAACTTCCCCACGAAATTTCTCATCAATGATACGTGCGTACTTGAGAACATCCCTTTTTCGCATGCAGGGGTGGTGGGGTTCGGGGGGCAGGCCCTTACCCGCGTTCCGGGTAGCGCATGTTACCGTTGTATATTTGATTCCCCGCCACCTCCCGGAAGCTACCCGAGCCCGAAGGAGGCAGGAATCATCGGAAGCATCGCCGGTCTTTTCGGCACTATCCAGGCCACGGAGGCTGTAAAATATCTCCTCGGGATCGGCGATCTTATAGTAAACCGTCTGCTCATATGTGATGGGTTGAGTATGACGTTCAGCTCTGTCGAGGTAGAGCGAAACAGTTGCTGCATGGTGTGCGGAAATAATCCTGCGATTACAAAACTCGATGATAGATTTTATCTTGAAACCGATGAACGTCTTTAAGCCGGGTTTCATCTTCCAGATGATGTATAAGTAAAATTCGGATGCACTTTATTCCCTTAAAGAACGGGAAGTCTGATTTGGAGGGCTTTTCGTTCATCCTTAGATCACAAAGTCCACCAAGCGTTGACACTTGAATTTAGGATTAAGAACCTCTGAAAATCAACCCCTTCACAAATCCTAAAGAGTTGATTTTTAAAGAATTACGGAAATATCAGCGATTACGTAACTGTCAACGATTGCTGAGTCAAAAAGTGTAAACTTTTGCTGAACCTTGTCACTTAGGGAATAAGAGAGAAGATACAACAGCTTAAATTGTATTTTGTACATGGAGATTTACGGTGAAAAAAACGCTCGATTCTTTGATACAAATTGGTTACAGTAATTGGTGAGAAATACGGGATTGGTGTCTTCAAAATGCGTGCCTGTTGGTGGAGCTCACTTTCAAGCATTCATACAGGGCCAATCCCCGTTTCTCATGACCAACAACAAACTGTAAGTAACGGGGCTTTTGGCGCTTTTTTCACCGTAAACTATATTTTTTACAGCTGCCAAGTCATCATTTAAACCCCTTGCTATGCAATCTGATTGCATAGCAATCTGATTGCTGGCAATCTATGAGAAAACCGCACTAGCATCAATATAGTGACGCTTAGTGCGGATGATTTTTTGAGAACCGGAGGGAACATTCTCGTTTGGAATAACAGATATGTCCGACATTATCGCCGTTTCGCTTCTGCGACCCGGTGTACATATCCTGTTACGCAAGTAGTCCCCTGATTTACACATCTATCGGGGGATTGATACGATTCGAATCCCGCTTACTGATGAGCTTTGGAAAATTTAGTATTATTGGATAGCACTCTCTTTGGAAATCACTCTCTGCTGAATTTGGTTTGTTAGGCATAGGTAATTGCGTATACTACTATAGAGAGTTTGTTTTCGCAGGGGTGAGCGTGATGTCTAGAGTGGAAATCTCAGAGCATTTCAAAGGCAGATCTCCTTCTGTAATACGAGTGGCACAGATCGAGTTCATGAAGCGGAAGGATGGAGTAGAAGCGGTCAACGTCGCGATAGGAAACGTATCCCTCCCCATGCATCCGGCTATGCGGCGCAGGATGTTCGAGCTCGATTCCGAGCAGAGCCCTTTCAGAGAGGGAGTGGTGAAGTACACCCCGACTGTCGGAATCTATGAGACGAGGGCCGCTTTCTTAAATATCATCGGATCGAGCGGTTTTAATACCGATGGGCTTCATGTACAGGTCACAGACGGCGGTTCGCAGGCTATGGAGCTCGTCGTTCTCGGTACCTGCGGGCCCGCCGGAAGTGATACGAAACCGATTATTCTCATAGACGCTGCGTACACGAACTACCCCGCGATGGCAAAGAGGGTGGGAAGAAAAACTGTGTCCGTCACCCGCACGCTTTCAGACGACGGCACGTTTACGCTTCCCGATATAGAGGAGATTGAAAGGGTCATCGAGAGAGAAAGGCCGGGAGCAATGGTTGTGATTCCGTACGACAATCCCACCGGCCATTTCTGCGATCATGAGACCATGGCGCTGCTCGCGGGATTATGTGTGAAGTACAACCTCTGGATGATAAGTGACGAGGCATACAGAGAGCTGTTCTACGTGGAGAAGAAAACCTCGAGCATCTGGGGAATCACCGATGATGAAGTCCCCGGCATAGAGGGAAGGCGGATATCGATCGAAACGGCTTCAAAGGTATGGAACGCGTGCGGTTTGAGAATCGGCGCCCTCGTTACCGACAATGCAGAGCTCCACGATAAGGGTGTAGCGGAGGCTACCGCCAATCTATGCACCAATGCGA
>DATKZJ010000170.1:0-6273 GCA_035527995.1 Spirochaetota bacterium
ATGTAGCGTCTCTCGAACGCCTCCGCGAATTTATAGAAGATACGATCCATGTCGGAGAGGGCGGCCTCTCCGAGGATCACCTCGAGCTCTCGCGCTTCGAGGCCCCGGGCGTATGCAGCGAAGAGCTGGTTGAAAACGTCCGCGTGGTCTTCCCGCGTTTTTCCCTCTCCTATTCCCTTGTCCTTCAATCTAGAAAGAGACTGCAGAACATCCACCGGAGGATAGATACCCCTTCGGTGCATCGCTCTCGAGAGCACTATCTGGCCCTCGGTGATATACCCTGTGAGGTCCGGAATCGGGTGCGTCTTGTCGTCCTCAGGCATCGATAGAACAGGTATCTGGGTGATCGACCCCTTCTTGTTCTGTATCCTGCCCGCGCGCTCGTATAGTGATGAAAGGTCCGTGTAGAGGTATCCCGGATACCCTCTCCTTCCCGGCACCTCCTGCCGGGCTGCTGAGACCTCTCTGAGGGCCTCACAGTAGTTCGTCATATCTGTGAGGATCACGAGGACGTGCATGTCCTTGTCGTAAGCGAGATACTCGGCCGCAGTGAGAGCGAAGCGCGGGGTCGAGATTCTCTCGATCGCGGGGTCGTTCGCGAGATTGACGAAAAGCACGGATCTCTCGATCGCTCCTGTGCGCTGAAAGTCCTGGATGAAGAACTGCGCCTCCTCGAAGGTGATGCCCATCGCGGCGAACACGACCGCAAACTCCTCTTCGGCCCCTAAAACCCGCGCCTGCCGCGCGATCTGTGCGGCCATCTGCGCATGTGGAAGACCGGATCCCGAGAAGATGGGAAGCTTCTGTCCGCGTACGAGCGTGTTCAGGCCGTCGATCGTCGAGAAACCCGTCTGTATGAACTCGGACGGGTAATCGCGCGCAAACGGGTTGATGGGTGAGGAGTTTATGTCGAGCCGCTTCTCCGGGATGATCTTCGGTCCCTTGTCGATAGGCCTTCCCTGTCCGTCGAAGACCCTCCCCAGTATATCGTCGGCGACATCGAGCTCCATCCCCTTCCCCTTGAAGCGCACCTTCGTGTCCCGGACGTTTACGCCGATCACTCCTTCGAGGAGCTGGATGAGGGCCCTGTCACGATTGACCTCAAGAACCCTTCCGTTCCTGAGTTCGCCGCTCGGAAGCTCAATCTCTGCAAGCTCCTCATACTTGACACCCTCCACCTGCTCGACGAGCATGAGCGGGCCCACGATCTCTCTTACTGTATTGTACTCCTTTATCATCTATACCTCCGTTGCGACCTTTTCCTTTAGCTCTTCAAACGACCTTCGTATTTCATTCTTTATATTTTCGAACTCATCGAGCTTTTCTTCGGGAGTAAACTTTGCCCGGGCGATCCGCTCCCTCACAGCGAGCGAAGCAATATCAACTACCGGAACGCCGCTTCCGAGGGCATCCTCAGAAAGGGTGTGAAACAGTATGATGAGCTCCATGAGCTTTACCATCTTCTCGAACGACGAGTATGTGTCAACCTCGTCAAACGCGTTCTGATGGAGAAAATCCTCGCGTATCGACTTCGCCGTCTCCATGATGAGCCGCTTGTCCGGCGAGAGCGCGTCGAGCCCGACGAGACGGACGATCTCCTCAAGCTCCGCTTCCTCCTGCAGGATCGCGAGGGCGTGATCGACGTTCCCCATCCACTGTTTACCGTGCTTTTTCAACATGTGTTCCTGGAGGTTCGGCACGTAGAGAGAGTAGCTCGTGAGCCAGCTGATGGCGGGAAAGTGCCTGCGGTATGCCAGCTTGTCCTCAAGGCTCCAGAACACCCTCACCACCCTCAAGGTGGCCTGCACAACCGGATCCGAGAGGTCTCCTCCGGGAGGAGAGACTGCACCTATGACGCTCAGCGCCCCTTCGCGGCCGTCGCTCCCGAGGCAGACAACCCTGCCTGCCCTCTCGTAGAACTCCGCGATTCTCGTCCCGAGGTACGCCGGGTAGCCTTCCTCTCCAGGCATTTCCTCGAGCCTGCCCGACATCTCCCTCATTGCCTCGGCCCAGCGTGATGTCGAGTCGGCCATGAGCGCTACCGAGTACCCCATGTCACGGTAGTACTCCGCGAGAGTGATTCCCGTGTAGACCGAGGCCTCCCGGGCCGCGACCGGCATGTTCGAGGTGTTTGCGATGAGTATGGTCCGCAGCATCAGAGGCTCACCGGAATGAGGGTCAGTAAGCTGCGGAAACTCTATCAGCACGTCCGTCATCTCGTTTCCGCGCTCTCCGCATCCGACGTACACGATGATCTGCGCATCAGCCCATTTTGCGAGCTGGTGCTGCACAACCGTCTTCCCGCTCCCGAACGGGCCCGGAACACATGCCGTTCCGCCTTTTGTGATCGGGAAAAAAGCATCTATCACCCGCTGGCCGGTCGACAGCGGCTCGTTTGGAGTGAGCTTCTCTTTGTAAGGCCGAGGCGTTCTCACAGGCCATTTGGTGAGCAGTGTTATCTCCACGTCTTTACCGTTCTCTCCCTCGATAGTCGCGATCCGGTCTGTGACGAGATGCTCACCCTCTTCTATCTTCTTTACTACTCCTTTTATCCCCGGCGGTACCATCACTCTATGGAGGACGAGCACAGTCTCCTGCACCGTGCCGAGAACATCTCCCTCCTCGACCTTGGTCCCCGGCTTAACGGACGGCTTGAAATCCCACTTTTTCTCCCTCGAAAGGCCTGGAATATCGATACCCCTCGTAATACGGTCTCCCACCTGGTTTCTTATTATATCGAGGGGCCTCTGGATACCGTCATAGATAGGTTCTATCAGTCCCGGTCCGAGCTCTACCGAGAGGGGCTCACCCGTAGGAAACACGGGCTCCCCTACTCCGAGGCCTCCGGTCTCTTCGTACACCTGGATTGAGGCCTCGTCTCCTCTCATCTCGATGACCTCCCCCATGAGCCTCTGCTCACTCACACGCACAACATCGTACATCTTTGTATTCTGCATGCCTTCCGCTACGACCAAAGGGCCTGCAACCTTGACGATCTTCCCTGATTTCATTCTGCCACTCCCCTGGTATTCGTTTCAGGTAATAGATGCACCGGTGGAAACATATTACAATGAAAATAGTGCCCCATTTTACTGCATCCTTTGCAACAATCACAATGAACAGACCGCATCTCTCACAAATAAAAGAGAAATGGGCGTTTTCTGCGCTCTTCTCACTGTACTCTACTACACTATACTGACAGGTCACGGCCTCACCGAGAACCGTGAAAAAACGGCACAGTGCAACTGATACTACCCGTCCTCTTTAAAGAGGTCGGACCCTATCGCCTTGATAACGAGGCTCCTGAGGTGCTCGAAAGCGAGCCGCGAAGTCTCTCCAAGACCGCTTATTGTCAGTACTACGGGAAGCTCCCGCTCCCACAGCAGGTCTATCTGCTCTTTCAGGTGCACTGCCACAGTATCAGTAATGAGAATGAGCTTATACTCTTTTCTCACTATCTCCCTGAACCACTCATCTACCGGTGTGCCTGTATCGTGGTAGAAGAATACGTCGATCCCAAAAGGCTTGAAGCCGAGGATGTTTCTCTCTTCTCCCAGGACTGCTATACTAGCCATGTACTCCCCTGACGTGCCGTTTTATCTCAGGCTCCGCGATCTTTGCATATTTTGCAATAAGTATCGTTCTCAGATCTTTCAGCTCCACCTCTTTCATCCAGAGGTAGGCCAGAACCGGTTCGATTCCGAATGTAACGAATATGCTTTCCTTCAGATAACGCATGAGGTCTTCATCCATGAGCCTCTCCAGCTCTTCGGCCTGCTCATCCTCCGGCCGCCCCCTGTTTACTCTCAGAAGCACGGACGAGAGCGGAGAAAAAACTATCCGCTGCGCAAAGCCCTCGAGTGTGAGGTCTAAAACCTGCTCGAGGTAACCCGCATCTATTGTACCGTACGGCAGGTAGCGGCCCCGGACATCCCCCCGCTTTCCTCCGCGAAGCTTAAGCCTGAGCGCGCTCAGGATGTTATTTGCGTCGACCTCCCGCAGAAAGAAGTTATGTATGAAATCGTTTTTCATTAGGTTCACGAGCCCGAAAAGCTCTTCATAGTATGCAAGATCGCAGCGAAAGTCTATCTGCCTCCCGGATATCTGTTTTTTCTCCAGCGCCCACAGATAGCTCTCGTACATACCCGGCCCGAGGTCGAGAACCTTACCCTCCTCGAGCATCGACTTGAGCCCTTCGTAGGAATTGCGGGACCGCTCAGAGAAGGTTTCAGGAACAGAGAGCTCTATTCCCTTCGCCTCTTTTATAAGGAGTTTCAGAAGCTCGTAATCATACTTCAGTGATATAAGACGTTTAGGGGTATCGTCGAGAAGGAGCGAAAGCACGAGACGGTACACCCCGGTGAACCTCGTCTCCACCTGTTGCAGGAGTCTGTAGGTATGGCTGTGATCGCCCGGATCTTTCGGGTCCCCCGGGCCCGAACGATCTATACCGGTGAGCTCCGCAAGAGAGGCCTCGAACCTGTCGAGCGGCGCATCGATGAGTGACATCAGCGAACCCCCGTCGATGAGCTTCGTCTCCAGTGCCCTTACTCTGGCCACTGCGTATGCGTAGTCCGGGTTCTCGACAAACTCAGGGTTGTACGTCAGCATCAAATATCTCCCATGCTCTCTGCTCGAGGTCGTCGCGCTTGTACTTGAAGAGGCTGTCGATAGACATATTGGTCTCGATATTACCCTTCTTCAGTATAAACCCCCACGGAAAATCCCCCCGTTCTTTCGAGAGGACGAATGTACTCCCGCTTTTTTTGTTGAGGCCGTCAACGATCTCACCCAAAAGTTTCGCGTCTCCCTTCTTACCGAAGATGACCGTTTCATCCCTGTGTGACGAGACCTTTGTGATAAGGGCAATCATCAGGTCCCTGTACTTCTTTTCATCCTGGTCTACGAGAGCCTTATACGCCTCTTCAAAGGCGGTGTCCATCCATCGCTGCCTCCTGTCGAGAAGTTTCTTTCTGAGCTCGAGCCTCTTCGAGAGGATTGCACGTTCCTTCTGTTTTCTGTACTCCTCATCCAGAAGCTTTCTGTGCCGCTCGTAATACTGTTCTGCTTCACTCTTTCCGGCGGCCAGGAGGGCTTTCGCCTCATTCTGCGCATCATCGATGATGGCTTTGGCCTCTTTCTTCGCATCGTCAACTATTCGAGCCTGGATCCCTTCAACCGACATATCGATTCTCCGTCTACGTGTTTCAGAAGGTCAAGAACAGCCATATAAATATTGATACAAGCAGCCCGAGCACCGCGTAAAACTCGACGAGAACGCCCATAACGAGGGCCTTCCCCATCTCACCTTCCTGCTTGGATATGAGGTTTACCCCTGCTGCACAAACCTTGCCCTGATGTATGGCGCTGAACAACCCTGCGATTGCTATCGGCAGATTCATGAAAAAGACCTCGAGACCCTGAACGAGCGTCAGCTGTACGACATTGGCCTCCAAGAGTCCTATCTTCTGTATCGTTAAAAAGCCCATGACAAAACCGTATATGCCCTGCGTGCCGGGAAGCGCGACGAGAAGAATGAACTTTCCGAACTTCTTCGGATCTTCGCTCATGGCCCCGGAGGCTGCAGTTGCGACAAGTCCGATACCTTTTGCTGATCCGGTTCCTGACAAGGCCACTGCGATCGCTGCACCTGCAATAGCGAGAAATAATCCTACGTTCATACTACCCTCCTTGAGAGTGTTTCAATGTATTCTGTTTTTATTTTGTGCTGCTTTCATAAAGGTATATGTCCGCTTCTCTGTGAACTCAGAAAGAAGCTCTCCCTCTCCGGTATAGAACTTCGTAAAGAACTCCATGAACTGAAGTCTGATGGAGTGTACAAATGCACTGAGCCCCGATATGAACAGATTAAAGAGGTGTCCGATGAAAAGGATCCCCAAAAAACCTATGATTCCGATAATCGGCAGGTCCTTCACCATGGTTGCGAGCGTATTCATCACTCCGGCGATTACCCCTGTCGCGAGTCCGAGCGCGAGGAGCCTCGAATAGGACAGCACATCCCCGAGCACACCTGACACACCATACAAAGTAAACAGGCCCTTACCTATGCGCTTGATGGGGTTTAACGAGCTCCTCTCCGAGAAGAAGAGTATGATACCGGCCCACAGGCCAAGCAGCCCGAAGAAGAAGATGTTCAGAAGCGGCTCTTTATCCGGCATGAACCTCACCAGGACCTTGGGCAGAGGTGCAAGAAGAAGGAAAACCCACGGCAGGTGGTCACAGACCGCCTCCACCCACTCTCCGTCCCGTATC
>DATKZJ010000171.1:0-4748 GCA_035527995.1 Spirochaetota bacterium
ATACCCGCCATAGAATAGGGTTGACGTTGAACCGATATTTGTACTAACCTATGTGATAATTATGTAATGGCGTCGGTTGTCATTGCTTCGTCACGATTTTCGACCTTTTTTCGTGATCTGGGAGAAAGGGCGTTGAGACCGAAGGTCTCAACTATAAGGAGGGCACTGCTTCAACGGCCCGCTATTGACAACACTCGATTTATTTCCGTATTCGGATAATGTAACTTTGAGATAGGATCTAATAAATTACGGTGATCTGTGAGAAATGGGGGTTAGTGACAATATCTCAACATCATGTGATACGGGACAAAATGGGAAATACTATAGAGGCGTCAGGCCTTACCAAACGGTTCGGTGATCTCGTTGCAGTCGAGGACCTCTCCCTCTCCGTGGAGAGAGGCGAGATTCTCGGGTTTCTCGGACCGAACGGGGGCGGCAAGACCACAACGACAAGAATTCTCGCGGGAATGATCGCCCCCTCGAGCGGGCATGCGCAGGTGCTCGGGCTGAGAACCGACAGAGAGCCGGAAAGGCTTCATAGCAGAATCGGACTCCTTACAGAAACCCCCGGCTTCTACGGACGCATGACCGCCCTCGAAAACCTGCTCTACTTCGCCGGGTTCTACGACATCGATGGACGGCAGCAGGCAGAGAGGTACCTCAGGCTCATGGGGCTGTGGGAGAGGAAGGATGAAAGGGTTTCAGGATTCTCCAAGGGGATGCTCCAGAAGCTCGCCCTTGCACGCGCACTGGTACACGAGCCCGACGTTCTCTTCCTCGACGAACCCACTGCGGGCCTCGATCCGGAGGCCTCTCGGGAAGTCCGGGAACTCATAGAGGAGAGCAAAGAGAAGGGGCACACCATTTTTCTTTGCACCCACAACCTCGAAGAGGCTGAGCAGCTCTGCGACCGGATCGCGCTCATAAAAACGAGGCTGCTCGTGACGGACACAGTAAAGAACCTGAAAACCAAGGCTTTCAGGCAGGAGGTCGTGGTGCGGCTCAAGTCGGCGGATGAGCGGCTGGCAGGTGCGGTCCAGAGTCTCGGATTCGTTCGAACCGTTTCCCTGGATGGCAGTACTCTCCTCATAGAGATAGAGAATCCGAAAAAAAACTCCCCTGCGCTGGTTAAGCACATCGTGGAAGAGGGAGGGAATATACTTTCTGTTGCCGAAAGGTCCCGCTCACTCGAAGACGTATACCTCAGGCTGATAAACAGAGAGGGGGAAAATGGCCGCCGGTAAAAAACCGAACCCCGTCGCGAACGTGATGCGGAAGGAATGGCTGCTCACTTTCAGGAATCTCAACAACATCCTCTTTATCACGCTGGTGCCGGTTCTCATCACTGTCCAGGTTCTCGTGTACATATTCCTCACGCTCCGTTTCGCAGGGGCGAAGCTCCTGATGGATACCATACTCGGGGGGGCTGTTGAGCGCTGGCTCTTGCAGTTTACCGTTCCGGCGGGCCTTACAACCGAGCAGCAGATCAAAATTTTCTTCTTCAGCCAGTTTCCCCTCTACGGGCTGCTCATACCCTGCATGGTTGCTCTGAGCTTCGCAACCTTCAGCATCGTGGAGGAGAAGCAGACCGGGACGCTCGAACCGCTCCTCGCCACACCCGTCAGAACATCCGAGCTTCTGCTGGGAAAGGCGCTCTCCGGGCTCCTGCCGGCGGTCGTAATGAGCTACCTCTGTACAGGGATATTCCTTCTGGGGATCCTCGTGATGGGAGAAGGCGAACTCATTCCATGGGTGCTCAACCCGCAATGGTGGATATCGCTCTTCGTCCTCGTACCGCTCGTGTCCCTCCTCACCTTCATGCTCGGGGTCAGCGGTTCTTCGAGGGCAAAGGACGCTCATTCCGCGCAGAACATCGCAGTCGTGATAGTTATCCCTGTACTCGCAATCGTGGTCCTTCAGGTCCTGGGGCTTGTACTGTTCTCGCTCCTGCGGCTTGCTCTGCTCTCGGCAGTACTGATTCTCCTCAATGTCGTCATGCTGAAAACTGCAGTTCGAATATTCTCTAGGGAGACGATCCTGACAGGCTGGAAATAACAGCGGGGAATTCAGAGGCCAGCGCCATTAAAAGGGGGGTCACGGACCGCATCGAAAGAAACGACAGCCCCTTTTCGAGGAAATCAGGCGGCATACGCACGATAATACCTCACGGGTTTTTTAAATACTACCGGAATAGGTATCGCCGAAACTTCACTGCAGCGGCACAACGAGATATCCCACTCTCCCTGATTCCGAGTCGCGAACAAGGAGCATGACCTTCCCTTCCTTCTGCGCCTCAGCGATGAGCCTGTTGAAATCGTCCGGACCATTAACAGGGACATTACCGACTCTGAAGATGATATCTCCTTTTCCGAGACCGACACGCGCAGCAGCGCTCTGCTGCTCCACATCGGTGATTATCACCCCTGTCGCCTTCTTCAATCCAAGCCTCTTCGCCGTGTTCTCGTCGACCCGCTCCACTGTGAGCCCGAGGATGGCGCTCCCGCTTTTATCCATGGCCTCCTGAAGCTCTTTTTCAAGCTCCCCCATGCGGACGCTGAGGTCGAGCTCCTTATTGTTTCTGAGCACGGTGATCCTGACAGTGGTTCCTGGGGCCGTTCCGGCAACGATGTTCCGCAGCTGTGCCACCGTCTCGATACGTTCTCCTTCATAGCTTATTATGATGTCACCCTGCTCTATTTTTCCCTTGTCCGCCGGTCCCGAGGGTACAATATCCGCAATGATTACCCCTTTGAAATTCTTGTCGAGCTTCAGGCTCTTTGCCATCTCTGGAGTGATATCCTGGATATTTACCCCGAGATACCCCCTGACTACCTTCCCATACCTTATGAGCGAGTCTGATATCTCCTTAGCCATGTTCGACGGTATCGCGAACCCGAGCCCCTCGCTTCCTGCTGAGGCCGATACTATGAGCGCATTGATACCGATAACCTCCCCTTTCAGGTTGATGAGAGGGCCGCCGCTGTTACCGGGATTTATCGACGCATCGGTCTGGATAAAATCCTCGTATCCGGTAGGGCCGAGCACCCCGATATCCGTACGGTTCTTCGCCGAGATGATTCCGGCAGTGACGGTCGAGCTGAGCCCTCGGGGCGAACCGATTGCAACGACCCATTCTCCTACCCGGCACATGTCCGAGTTCCCGAATGCCGCGTACTGCATACCCTCGACCGGTTTGATTTTCACCACCGCGAGGTCAGTCCTCGGGTCGACCCCTATGAGCTTGGCCTGATGTTTGGTGCCGTCATGGAGATTAACCTCTATTGTGTCCGCATTCTGCACAACGTGGTTATTAGTGATGATATATCCGTCCTTGCTGATGATCACCCCGCTTCCGAGGGCCTGGATAGGGATCTCATATTCCCTCTCCTGCGGTGGGCCGAAAAAATGTCTAAAGAAAGGGTCATTCCCGAATGGAAAGCCGAACTCCGGCGCCCTCTGAACCACAGTGCCGGTTACATTGATGTGCACGACAGCTGGCACGAGGGCACTTGCGACATTGCTTATTGCGGTCGAAAACCCCGATTCATCCTTTATGACGATCTGCTGTACGGGAGCCGCTTCCTCCGCCTTGCCCCTGTTGGGGTGTGAGCCCATTCCGAGAAGGAAAAACAGAACGGCTGTTACAACGATCGCTGCAATGTAATAAAGTCTGTTTCTCCTCATTCCGATCTCCTTCACCTATTTTTTTGATGTGTTGAAAATTTAATATTTTTTCTTTAACTTATCCATCATTATCCGATCCGTTTTTATTGCCGGGATTGTTATCGGGTTGTATTTTTCTACCTGTTGCAGGGAAGAAGCAGTATATTATTTTGACAATTTCTTAACGGAGATGGATCATGGGTATCAGAGGGTACGTAATCGCAACGCTGAAAGAACCGACGGGAGAGGATGAGCTGTGGGAGCTCACCAAAAAGCTCGAATCAACGGAGGATGTTGAGTTCGCGGCCCGGGTCATCGGCCCGTACGACTTCGTCCTTACAATTGATACAAAACAGTCCCTGGAAGCTGTGGCTCAACGCATCGAGACGACGGGTGTATTTGAAAGTGTGGTTTCGCTGAAAGTCGACGACATCTTCGTGAAACACAGGGAGATAAAAGACCTGGGGATCTTTAATGATCTCTAGATCATTAAAGATCTATAGATCATTTATGACCTGTAGATAAGCTTAAAATCTGTTCTGATACCTGTATCAACTGCAAAACCAAACCAGTTCAGCAGAGCATGTACCCATTACCGTAATAGACAGGATTAAAAACCAGTATGAGGAGCGTACTGTGAGCACTATCGACCCCCGGCAGGCCCTTTCAATTATAAACAAAGAGAACATAAAAAAGGGTTCTCTCATCACGGTTCTTCAGCAGGTGCAGGAGGAATACGGCTACCTCTCGAAGGAGGCTCTGCTCCTCATCTCACGAAGGATGAGCATTCCTGCTGCCAAGGTTATGGGAGCGGCGAGCTTCTACTCCCAGTTCAGGTTCGAAGAGAGAGGACGCTGCACGGTGAAGGTCTGTCAGGGTACGGCGTGTCATATCTCAGGCGCATCGAAGCTTTTGGACGTTCTCGAGGAGAACCTCGGTATCGGCAAGGGAGAGACGACAGAGGACAAACTTTTCACGCTCGAGACGGTTGCGTGCCTCGGATGCTGCAGTCTTGCTCCGGTGATGATGATAAATGAAATGACCTACGGAAGGCTTACCACCAACAAGGTCAAGCGGATCATCGA
>DATKZJ010000172.1:0-6888 GCA_035527995.1 Spirochaetota bacterium
GCAGCAATGACCGGTGTCCGCGCCATGGCAACGATGAAACACGTCGGGCTGAATGTCGCTTCCGACCCTCTCATGACTTGTTCCTATACAGGGGTCGAGGGAGGGCTCGTCATCGTGGTATGCGACGATCCGGGGATGCACTCCTCTCAAAACGAGCAGGACTCGAGAAACTACGCCCGTTTCGCGAAGATTCCGCTCCTCGAGCCTTCAGATTCGAATGAAGCAAAGCGCTTCGTTGGAATCGCTCTCGATATCTCGGAGCGGTTCGATACCCCCGTGATGCTGAGGAGCACCACGAGGATATCACATTCAAAGGGAGTTGTCGAAATCTCGGAGCAAAGATACAGCAGCAAAAGCCCCCGCTGGGAAAGAAAGCCTGAAAAGTATCTCATGATTCCCCTATACGCGAGGAAAAGAAGGCTTTTGATGGAAAAGCGGCTCGAGAGCCTTACCCGTTACTCCAACAGCATGTCCGAAAACAGGACGATCCTGAGGGACAGGAGTCTCGGTATCATCACGTCGAGCATCTCATACGAGTATTCGGAGGAGGTTTTCCCGGAAGCCTCCATTCTGAAACTGGGGATGAGCTACCCCTATCCGGACGAGCTCATCATCTCTTTTGCGCGGGAGGTAAAAGCCGTCCTCGTCCTCGAGGAGCTCGACCCCTTTATTACGGAGCATGTTAAGGCCCTCGGCATCCTCCCGCTCGGCGACGGATTTTTACCACGCACAGGAGAGCTCAACCCTGATATTCTGATGGAGCTCGGAGAGAAGCTCAACCTCCGTGGTTCCGTATCGATCCCGGCGGGATCAATACCAGGTATAGGCGGCAAGAACGGGAAGTCCGTTCTACCTCCTATCCCCCCACGTCCTCCGGTGCTCTGTCCCGGATGCCCGCACCGAAGCGTGTTCTATCTCCTGAAACAGCACAAAGCGGTGGTAGTAGGAGACATAGGATGCTACAGTCTCGGAGGCCTGAAACCCCTCGACTCGATTGATTCCATAATCTGCATGGGGGCCGGCGTCAGTGCGGCTATGGGGGTAGCGAAGAGCGGGATTGACAGGCCTGTAGTCGGGATAGTGGGCGATTCCACCTTCTTTCATTCAGGTATCACAGGGCTTCTTGATATCGGGTATAACCGCGGGAACCTCACGATAATCGTTCTCGACAACCGGGTTACCGCCATGACCGGACACCAGGAGCATCCGGGAACCGGGAGGACATTGAGGGGTGAAGACACCTTCAGTGCCAGTATCGAACGGTTTGGTAGTGCGGCAGGTATCGAACGGATAAGGGTCTTTGATCCTTATGACATGGAAGAGACGAAAAAAGTCCTGAAAGAGGAGATAGGCGCAGACGAACCTGTCCTGCTCATCTCGAGGAGACAGTGCATCCTGAAAAGCCGGGAAGGCTCCCGGAAGACCTACACGGTTTCGTCGGACCGATGCAAAGCCTGCGGGTTGTGCATGGGTCTGGGCTGTCCCGCTCTTGAAAAGACTGAAGGCGGAAAGAAGGAGTGGAAAGCGCAGATCAACAGCACTCTCTGCACGGGATGCGGAATGTGCGCTGCCGTCTGTTCGTTTGAGGCGATTGAAGGGTAATTCCGGGGGGGCTATTTTTTCTTTTTCAGGAAACTACCGATCTCACCGATCCGCTCCACAGCGGATTTCGACGCATCGATGTTTTCTTTCTGGATTGCGAGGTATATTTCCTTCCTGTGAACCGTGATCCTTTTCGGTGCGCTGATGCCGAGTTTGATCGAATCCCCCCTGATCTCAACGATCTTTACTTCTATCTCGTCCCCGATCATTATACTCTCGTTGAGTTTTCTGGTGAGAACCAGCATCAGCACGTCTCCGCAAGCTTTGTGGTTTCCTTTCGCATCTCTTTGAGGATATAGTGCTTCACTTCGTATTCATCTTTGTCGGAGATCACCTGTCTCGCGATCCTCTTCTTCCGGTTGATGACGATAGGTCCCATGAGGTTGGCGGAAATCTTGGATGGATCTTCCGGAACGGTCACGATGGCAAAGTCGAGAAGGTCATCCCTGCTCTCCAGTTCGAGGACCCCAAGCTCGGACTCTTTCACACTCAGCACATAGCTCTCCATGAATACCCTGGGATCTACAAGAAGAAATGCGAGCTGTGGATGCTCCGCCGCCTGGAGCCAGTAGAAGGGCCCCTCCTTTGAATCCAGGAGATAGTAGTGATGGATCCCCTCGAACCCTATCAACCCGTCCGGAAAGCAGATCTTCTGCTTTTCGTTTACCTCAATCTCGCCGTAAGCCCTCGTCGTGATTTTCATCTCTCCCTCCTTGTATCATTAGTGATAATAGCGCAGCAAAATCTCATAGTGAAATCACGTTTGAGCTTCATATCCCCCTCCTTGTATCATTAGTAATAAAAGTGCAGCAATGTCTCATAGTGAAATCACGTTTGAGCTTCATCTCCCCCCCTTGTATCATTAGTATTAACAGTGATGTGGGCCCTCGTTACAGTGCACATCGCGCTGTCCCTACCTCAAAAAATCCAACAGTGTCGGCTGGATTATCCTCGCCGAAACCCCGAGCGCCGCCTGGTATGCTACCTCGAGCTGCTTGAGGCTCGTGATCGCATCCGCCACATCGACATCCTCATTTCTCGAGAGTATCTCCTCGATGGAAGTCTGGTCCTGGGCGATCCTCTCCTTCACAATATCGAGCCTGCTTGCCCTGGCTCCCAGCTCGGCCCTGTATTTCAGTATATTTCCGAGAGCAAGGTCGATTCCGCCGAGCGCCCTCGACCCGATATCCTCGACATCATCCATATACAGCGAATCCCTGAGCCTCTTTGCCATATCGAAGACCGTTCCGCCGAATCTCCGTGCAGCGGGCGAGAGGTTGACAGGAGGAGTCTTCCCCGAGATAACTCCGAGGTCCCTCATGACGGTGCTCCCCTCGATATCCTCCACCCAGATATCTCTCGCGGAAGATGTTTCGATGATGATGCCTCCGTTCATCCTGTTGACCGACGCCCGTACAGGGACATGCGCGTCATTGATGCGGTTTACTATCATCTCTATGTTGTCGCCGGCTTCGAGGCGCACCTCTGTTCCGTTGATCCGTACCACGGACTCGGTGTTCACAATGTAGTCCGTCGCGTCGACAGCCGAAAACAGCATCGAGTTCTCGGCCCAGAAGACCTCATTACCCGGAACGTTGACCGGCAGGATGTCTCCCCGCGCTATCTCCCTGTTCTGTTTTCCTATGTCTCCGTAATAATCGACGCTGTCGATGACCTCCTGTCCCGCATATTTGGAGAATGTTCTTCGCACTCTGAACGGGTCCTCGAGGGTATCGTTTCCCGAGAAGACCGCCTTCCCCTTGTACTTCGTGTTTGCGATGTTCACGAGCTCATCGAGAAGCTCTTCCACCTCAACAGCGATCTTGGCACGGTCCTCCTTGGTGTACGGACCGTTCGCCCCCTGCACGGCGAGTTCTCTCATCCTCTGCAGGATATCGGTGGCGGAGGCGAGTGCACTGTCCGCAACATTGATCCTGCTCTTCCCGTCGTCGATGTTCCGCTCCCACTGCTTGAGCTCGAAAAGAGCGCGGTTGTAGACTATCGAGTTGCTTACCCCGACAGGATCTTCCCGCGGGAGCCTCGCCTTTTTCCCTGTCGAGATATTGTTCTGAAGCTTGAGCATTGCTTCCGAGTTTCGCTTCACTATGTTGATGAGGTTGTCACCTATCATTCCCTGTGTAATTCTCATCCTATTCCTCTATATGTCTATATTCTGTTTATAAGGGTATCGAGCATCCGGTTTACCTCTTGAACGAACCGTGCAGCCGCAGCGTACCCGTGCTGGAACTTCACGAGGTTCACGAGTTCCTCGTCGATGTTGACCCCGGAGATCGATTTCCTCAAATTTTCCAGATTCTCTACGAGAAGCTCCCTGTTTTGTGTCTCGGTCTGGGAACGCTCTCCCCTGAGACCGGTCTCCGCGATGAGAGCCTGGTAGAACTCGTTTACGGTCGTACTCCTGCCGATCATCACCTCGTCGAACCGTATGCCGGCTATCTTGAGGGCGTTATCGCCGTTCCCGGCCCCGTTCGAGATGTCCGGGCTGCCGTCACCGGTAAAGTCCGTCCCTGTGCTTGCGGCGATGGATTCAACCTCTCCCAGTATCCTGCTGTCCACCATCATCCATGAGGAGGGATGGGTGTACTGCGTTACCATGAATTCTTCTGAGATCCTGGCCGAACCGCCGACCTCGCCTGCGTCGAAGGCCCCGTCAGCTCCGGAACCCCGAAGTATCCCGGCGTACCCCACAAGAAAGTCCCCGGAATCCTCGAGGTGTGAGATGTTCTGGCCCGGATTATCCGACTTCGATACAAGCCTGCCGTCCGGGTTGATGTAGAGATTTATATCTGCGTCCGAGTTGTTCACCCTCGTCATAATTTCGTAAACGGTGTCGGTATTCCTGTACTCAACCTCGATACCGTCCGAAAGCCGTAACGTACCGTTCAGCCCGACGACATCATCCTTCGCCACCGTATTGCTTCCCGTTATACGAAATATCGCGGTACCGTCGAGTAATCCGTCCCTGTTGAAGTCGTGGTCTCCGATCCGGTTCACCGAGATCGGATTCTCCCTGAAGAAATCTATACCGGTCCTGAGGTTCAGGCCGAACCCCCTGCGGTGTACGGAGTTAACGAGGTCGATAAGGTTCACGGAAAAGAGGTCCATTTTATCGATCTGCTGGCGAAGTTCGATGTCCCGCGCGTCCAGAAGCGCCCTCAATTCGCCGGACTGCACCTTCAGCGGGGCAGAACCCGTCTCCCACACGACATCCGAGTACCCCTCGTTTTCAGGGTTGGCGAGCAGTGCGAGCCGTTCATGATGCTGACCCTGTACAAGGTGTTTTCCTCCGATGTACACGATGAACTCGTCCTTATCGCTCCGTCCTATCCCGATATCGGCGAGATCGGAGAGCCGCCCGACGAGCAGATCACGTCGGTCCCATAGGTCGTTGGGATTGTCACCACTCGATTCGGACCGAAGTATCTCGCGGTTGAGCTTTGCGATGCTCGCAGCGAGCCCATTGATTTCCTCCACCCGCATTCTGATGTTCGACTCTATGTTGTCCCGGATCGCCTTCAGCGCCTCGTAGTTATGGTTTATGTGCCTCGACAGGGCGATCCCGTTCTCACGCACGGCCTCTCTCGCCGCAGTCTCCTCCGGATTGTTTGCCAGCTCCTGCCACGACGCCCAGAACCTGTCCAGAAGGTGCATGATGCTCGAATCGGTGGGTTCGTTGTGAACGAGCTCGACCTGGCGGACCCAGTCGCTCATCGACTTCCAGTATGAGAGACCGTTTTTCTCGCTCAGGATACGGTCCTCTAGGAGCATGTCCCGTGCACGGAGTATCTTTTCGATCTGCACACCCTGTCCTATCTGACCGGGGGTGAGCTCACGCGTAAGACCGGGCACGTAAAGCGGATCGAACACCTCGAGGGTAACCTTCTGCCTGGAATATCCCTCGGTCTCTGCGTTCGATACATTATGGCCTGTCACATACAGGGCTGCCTGATGAGTCAGAAGCGCCCTCTTTCCTATCTCTATTCCTGCGAAAGTGGATGACATTTTGACCTCTCTATACCTTTGTATCCAGTACCAGCGAGGTGTACCGCTCCCCTTCTTTCTTTTCCTCTCCGTTTATGCAGTAGGTCTTGCCGCCGGACCCGGTGCCCTGAAAGAGGGAGATGGAGAAGTTGATTACCTCGAGGCTGCTGGAGAGGAGATCCTGTATCTGAGTATTGAGCGATTTCAGGTCCCTTACCAGAGCTGTAAGCATCAGCGCCCCGTCCATGAGCTTTTCCTTTTCCTGTTCCGGCAAGTTCTCGGCGACCTTCTTCATCTGTGCGTCTTCCTCGAACCCGATCCGTTTCAACAGTTTGACCCTGAGCTTTTCCGCAGTCTCCACACTCTTCAGGATCTGCTCGGAGCGTTTGAGCTGTTCTCCCAGCCCCTGCCAGTCCTGCGCAATGATCAGCTCGAGCTTCGACTGCTCGCACGACAGAAGCTCTCTGTGGTGGGCTATGAGAATATCGAGTACTATGAGCAGTTCTTTAACGGTCTTTTCCATACGGTTTCCTCCGTGGACGGGGATGGATTATCCTTACTTAAGTTTCGGATGATTTCGGCATTCCATTAGTGCGGTTTTCCTACTAATTGGCTAATATAAGATTTAAAGTGTACGGCAAAAAAGCGTTAACCGCCCGTTCCTTTTCATTTTCAGCTGAACGGGAGAAACAGGGGTTAGCGCCCGTTCCTTTATATTTTTCATTACTCTGTGATAGATGGGGGTTAGCGCCCGTTCCTTGCTTTTTTACAGTCTTTTGGCAGAAACTGGCGTTTATACGGTTTTTCCACAAATCGGATAACAACGGGGCCGGCCAACTACCTGCCAGTACTGTATAAGGAGTTAATGCGAGAAGACCGCTTGTTGCTTGTGACTTGTGAGAAACGGGGGTTTGTCGTACTATCCTAATGTGGACAAGCCACATTCTTGATGAAAAAAGCAAGAAAATCAGTATTAAGGTACTAAAAGAGAAAGAAGGGTTTGGGAAAAACAGCTATTCCCGTATCATGACGAGCATCATCTTGAACCTCGTCCGGGCCTTCACCGAGTGGGGCTCGTTTCCCGGCATCACTATCATCTCTCCCTCTTTCATTATGTTGCTCTTCTGGGAGATGGCGATATCGGCCTCCCCTTCGATGATATATACGAGCGCATCATACGGCGCCCTGTGCTCGCTCAGACCCTGTCCATCATCGAACGCAAAGACCGTGACTGTTCCGACCTTTCTGTCTATGACGGTCCTGCTCACCACGCTGCCCTCTCCA
>DATKZJ010000173.1:0-9716 GCA_035527995.1 Spirochaetota bacterium
GATGATATTCTGGGCAAGCAGCGTTGCGCTGGTCGTTCCATCACCCGCAACATCGTTTGTCTTTGTGGCTACCTCTTTTACGAGCTGAGCACCCATATTTTCAAAAGGATCTTCAAGCTCGATTTCCTTTGCGATAGTCACACCGTCGTTTGTGATAGTCGGAGCTCCAAACTTCTTATCCAGAACAACATTTCTTCCTTTCGGACCCAGAGTGACTTTTACCGCATTAGCCAGCTTGTCTACACCCCGTAGCAGGGCCCTGCGGGAGTCTTCGTCGTATAAGAGCTGTTTTGCCATTGTATATCCCTTCCTTTCATAACAAGTTTTTTTCTTGGTGTAAGATACTAAAAAGTCTCTTTAAAAGCAAGTTTAAAAAAAGGGTTTTTTTTGAGAAGTTCTTCAGAAGAAATGAATATTTGTTTCGCGAGAAATTTCCCTGATAAATGCGACCGTCACGGAGAATAATAAAAAGCCACCCATCGGAATCGAACCGACGACCTACGCATTACGAGTGCGTTGCTCTACCGACTGAGCTAGGGTGGCATAAATAGTTTAAGTCGAACAATACATAGATCATTCACCTAATGTGGACAAGCCACATTCTTGATGAAAAAGTCAAGAAAATCAGTATTAAGATTGCCGAGAGGCGGAATCGAACCGTCGACACGCGGATTTTCAGTCCACTGCTCTACCGACTGAGCTATCTCGGCCCATATTCTGTATGAAGCTTCATCAATGTAATATTTTTTCAATTTATAGTAAATATTTTTTTGGGTCCTCTAAAAAAAGGCCTGTGGGGGTTTATTACCTCCACAGGCCGTATTTACATCGTTTTATGATACTATATGATACTATATGATACTGCCTTGATCTATTTTGATTCAGCAACGACGGCGTGCTGCATCTTCACCTGTTCTTTGGATCGGAGCACCTGCAGTATTCCGAGGCGCCTTATCTCGGCTGCACGCTTTACATCCCTGCGCTTCTGCAGAATCTGCCACGCTGCCTCGTCATTTATATCCCTCTCAACCTCGATCAGCGCGAGATCGTATACAAGCTGGACATCTCTGAAATAGGTAACGAAGTCACCGCCTATGTTGCTCCCGTGACGATAGATTGTGAAGGAGTCGAACTTCACCGAAGATATCGATTCCGGGTAAAGGGGCGTCTTTCTGAGGTCTCTCTGCTTAACATCGTCGATGTAGTTCGGATTTTGCCAGACGAGAGGCCTCCATCCCTCGAAGTCGAGGTTCCCGAGGAACACCTCCTGATACTGGTCTCTGTCGTCCTTCAGTGTAATGGAAAGGCCGTGGGGAAAGTTCCTTCCGGTCACCCTTGCGCTGATTGACTTGATCGTCCCAACGTTTCTCAAGACCCCCTTGTTGAGGAACTTCGTTCCTTCGCCCACTTCTCCCTCTGCATCCTCATAGAACGGTATATCGAACGGAGGCGCAATCTTTGCCCACGAATTGAAAGGTGCGGTCGGGAAGTGAACCCTTACACCCAAAACGTCACCGTTCATCTTCCTGCTCGGCACAGGCTTGCATTTCGACAGAACCCTGTTCTCCGCGGAAGCCGAGGACGGGGCAAGCTTCACAGTCCAGTTTTCAATGCTCAGATCAACCTTGAGCTCCGTGATTCCCTCTGCGATCCCTCCAGGAAATTTTGAAAAGTCGATTTCTGTGTCCTCGAGGTTCTGAAAATCGATCAGGACCTTGGGACCACTCTCAACCTCCTGCGCCTGGACAAATATCGCACTAGTGCTGAAGATAAAAAGCATAGCAATCGAGACTAACAGTATCCTTTTCATGGTCTGAGCTCCTTTCGCCCTACATGTAGTATTTGTTGTTTTACCCCTTGGTAATACCCAACGAGTTCTAGTAATAATTATATGCATTATGAAAACTCTGTCAAAGATTTTGTTTCCGTAAAAAATAAAAAACACCTCACTTTTTTATCGGTTTGTTTCAGCATTTACTTTAGTACTTTATCGTAAACATTCTTGGCGTTTCTAAACGTGTTTCCGAGAGATATACCTCCCAGTGTGCTTACCGGCTCGATATCTTCGATGAGGATCTTGACCCCGTCTATCTTCCTCGTATTGAGCAGGATGGAGTTTGTGATAGCCCCTATAACGAGCCTGGGATTCTTGTAGAGAGAATCGACAAGCTTCCAGTCGAAGGACACGTAAGCGATATTCTTCCTTATGACGATCCTCTGGATTTCGATGTCCGGATCAAGCATACGCTCGTATCTATTTCCTGTCGGACCCGAGATCAGCTCTTTCAGTATCCAGAATATCTTATCATGAATGCTGTCAGGCTTCGGTATCATCGTCTTCTGCAGGACGAGGCTCGACGATCCCCTGTCCTTCACATACAGTCTCACGCTTTGCGTCTTTTTGAAGTTGAGGAGGGTCAGGAGCAGAGAGCCCGCAAAAAACAGGAGAATAACGGCAAGAAAATAGCGTTTGGGATCTCTCATGGGATTTAGATTACTACAGCACCTTTTTTTGTCAATAGTACATCTGTTTCAAATGTATCCTATCGGGTAAAGCCTTCTGACTCGCTGAAGACCTCTGTGAACTCGACGATCCCTTGGGCGATTCCCTTTGCAATCTTGCCCTCATATTCGGGCTTGAGGAGATTCTGGGTCTCCCGGGAGTTAGTCACGAAACCAATCTCAATGAGCACTGACGGCATCTTCACCGCTTTCAAAACATAGAAGAAAGCGCTCTTGACCCCCCTGCTCGTGGTCTCGTTGCCGAGAGATCCCTCGATACCGCTCTGGATGTACTGGGCAAGCTTCATGCTCTCTCTTCTGTACTCTATATCAACGATCCTGTTGATGATCTCCTTGAGATATTCGTTATAGTCCTCTATTTCAAAACCCAGGACTGAGTTTTCCATCGAAGCAACATCCCGGGCCTCCTCATTGACCGGCTCAATTGTCAGGAAGTAGCTCTCAAACCCCTGTGTTGAATCCGAGAAACTCACATTTGCATGGATGCTCACGTAGATCGGATTCTTGGCAGGGTCTGTACTGTTAGCTATCCGGCTTCTATCTTCGAGAGAGATAAAAGTGTCATCTTCCCTCGTTACTATTATGTCGATACCCCGGAGCGTCTTTTTGAGCCGGCGCTGAAGCTCCAGGGCCACTTTCAGAACAATATCCTTCTCTTTGACGTTATTGTGTCCGATCCCGCCAGGATCTTTCCCTCCGTGACCGGGATCGATGATAATCGTCTTCACCTCGTATCCTGACGGCCCCCTGTCCGGCATTCTCTCTCCCTGCGGCCGCTCGGTCACCGGTCTTTTTCCCTGATATGTGAAAAAGCTCCCCCCTTCATACCCCCATTTCAGCGGCTTCTTCACGATATATCGTATGACGAGGTCGACCCCTCCCGCAGGGATAAGAAGCACTGCATCTGATACCTGCGTTTTCTCCTTCATGAAAACGACGGTACCGTCCGGAATATTCACCTCCGTTGTACCGAGCTGAAAGAGAAGTGCCGCGCCGTTTTTTTCAACTTTCAGGATCCCTGTGCTCGTATTGAATTCGTAATCGAGTTCGAGCTGCTCGACGACATCGGCTAGCGGAACGAGATCTGGACGATCTTCCTGTGTCGGCATTCCAGCAAAAAAGAGCAAAAGAGAAGCGATGAGCACCGCGCTCAGTATGCTATTCTTTAACTGCATAGAACTCAAATGTATCACCAAGAGAGAAGATTTTTGCGGCCCCTCTGTATATCCTGTCGGGGCAAGACCTTCTGCCTTCATCACCGACGGCCCTGAAAAACCGCTCGGGGTGGATTCCCGTGATCCTCACCCTCTTCTGCTTGAACCCATACCCTCGTAAAAACCTCCTGAGGTTCCGTACAGTCGTATCGATATAGTGGTCACGAGGATGACGATCGATATACTCCTTTCTGTTTATCCTGAAGCTGATTCCTCCTCGATTCGGCAACGCAATACAGAGTATACCACCTTTTTTCAAGATTGCATACGCCTTTCGGGCGACTGAGTCCATGTCGCCGAGGTGCTCGGCAACAAAGAGAAAGCTCACAGCGTCATACGACTCGTGTTCCAGATCCATATCGAGGAAAGAGCCTGTGAGCACGTCGAGCGAGAGGTTCTTTTTCGCCCACCTGCCCGCGAAATCCGATATCTCAATGCCCTGAACCTCCCATCCTCTGCTCCTCGCAAGATCGAGAAAAAAGCCCAGTGCGCACCCTACATCAAGGATCCTCCCCCTGCCTCCGGCGATTTCCTCGATGGTCTTAATCCTGTCGAGACCCAGGAGGACGATGTTCTCCCTGTCATCGATATAGCTGCGTCCGTACTGCCGCTCGTAGTCATCCAGAAAGTAATCCTTCTTATCATATATTCCACCCTTGTCTCTCAGCTCATAAAGGGAAAGGTCCCCGCATCTGCTGCATCGCAGAAGACTATACTCCTCACACCTCTTCACGGCCCTGTATCGTTTGTGAGAGAAAAGACAGTCTTTCCGCTTTCCCTTGACCGCCTCATTGATGACCGATACGATACGGGACGCTCCGTTCCCGTCGACTACCGACCTGTTCAGTAATGCCCTTTCCCGAAGTTTTTTCTTATCCTCCAGGGTCACCTTTAGCTCAACCTCGAGATCATCGGGGTCTATGCCTCCCTTGAACCCGAGGCTCAGGGCGGGAGACCTTTGTGCGAGCTCTTCATGGTACCTGGACCTGTTGAAGAGCACCACCGGAGTACCGAGATAGAACGCTTCGTACGCCGTAATTCCGAACGAGCTGATGAGCACCTCCGCCCTGTTTATGAGGTCAAGTATGTCCGCCCCGCAGTCTACGATTTCGGCATCGATACCAGCCAAGTCAGAGGAGAAAAGCGGTCCCCTCACTACGGTAGGGCGTATCTTCATTCTATTGAGCATCCCTGCTACCATAGGGGTGAGGCCTTCAGGATCGGATCCTCCGAAGCTTACAAGGACGCCCTCCTTCTTCTCTGAAACAAGAGGAGAAAGCTTTCGAATTCTCGAAGAGAGCACTATATAGGACGGCCCTGCGTAGTTGCCGGGCAGATCCTCGATGAGGGGAAGCGGATACACGCACACCGCTGCGAGGCGGCTTCCTTCGCCTGCATCATCGATCGCGACCACCGGGGCTATTCGGACGAGCCTCCTCATCTCGCTCCTGTTCGTATCCCTCAGATCAGATACGACGAGATCGACACGCCCCGCACCCTCCGGGTATGCCGAAAACTCCAACTCGGGAGGAAGCTCCACTCTCTCGAGCGCCTGTCTTTCTCCCCGCAGGAGGCAGAGGGTTGACCGAAACGAATCCTTCCCCTCATGCGCCACAGCGAGACAGCGGCGAAGATGCCCCATCCCGTATCCCTTCCCCGCTGCAGTGCAGAAAAGCACCCTGGCTGAACCCACCCTATTCCGCCTTTCCGTCCAGATAATCGATGACCCTGGAGAGCGGAATCGGCTCTCCCTTGTACAGCATGCCGTATATCTTTACCATCCGCTCGTAGTCCTCCCTTGTATCGACTGTGAGGTGAAGCTCTCTTCTCTGGAACTCCGGGTGCGGGGTCCCCAGCACTATCCGGAACCGTGTAGGGTGCCTGTAGATGTACTGTGTGATGTGCTCTCTCTCGAACGGATCGCGGGTGAGGCTCCCTACTCTCTGGAGCGCGTCTGTTTTGATAACCTCCACACCGGTACCGTACGGGAGAATCGGGTATGTGGTAAGGTCTGCCCCTTCATTCCTGTGGAGATCGAGGGCCTTGTCGATATACTCGATACATACGAGGGGGTTGTCGCCTGTCGCCCGTATTACGTTCCGGATACTGTACTCGTCGATTGCATCAATGTAGCGTGAGAGGACGTCATCCTCTGAACCGACAACGACCCCCGCACCGTACCTTTGCGCAGTCGGCTCGATGTAAGGGGCCGTATCCGCGGTTGTGGCGACGATGATTCCGTCGGGCCGCATGGCCCTGCCGAGTCGAATCAGGATGTGCTCGAAAACAGTGAGACCACCCAGAGGCAGAAGCAGCTTGCCGGGCAGCCTCGTCGAGCCCAGCCTCACCTGAAGCACAATGTAGTCGTTATTCATATCGCAGTTTACTTTTTGAAAACCGTGCGCGGGCGACATCAGAAATTAAAGGTGAACCACTCATCACATCGCTTGCAGTATTCATCGTACTCATTCCTGCAGTGCTGAAGCCAGAAGGTCTCGCCCTTTTTCCATATGTCTGACAGCGGTTCGTTAAGGATATTTCCCAGCACGAACTCGCCGTTTATGTCCTGCATGCAGCGGGGCACACGGCCGTCCCAGAATACAACGAGGTCCCGTAGAAGGTGCCAGCAGCACCCGCGTTCGAGGGGCCGGAGATCCGCGGTCGACAGCGCAGGAAGAACGCCGAGATGGGAATTGTACTTCTGTATAATAGCGCCCTCTGCCTCCTTGTCCCAGAGCTTGAAGAATTCGAGCATCTCTGGCTCGTTCTGGTCCATCCTCATCATCTGCACGTAAATGTTAGGGGTACCCTTGTCGAGGAGATATCTTATGTTGCGCTCCACACTGTTGAGGTCCGAGTCTCGGACCTTACCGTAGGTCTCTGGTGTAACTGCATCCACTTCGAAGATGACATGAAGGTTAGAAGCCCCAAGTCCGTGTATATAATCCGAAAACGACGGGGACCACAGTGTCCCGTCCGTTTCTACGACGAGTGGGACATCCTGAAAACACAGAGCGTACTCGATGAGCTTCCGTATATCCCCGTGCAGAAGCGGCTCCCCGAAAAGGGAGAAAGAGAGGTAAAAACCCCCGGTAAAATCCAGCACCCGGTCGAAAACATCCCTGAACCGATCGTACTCCATGGATCCGCCGGCCCTTTTAAGCGCCGGCAGAGGGGAGTAGATACATCCTGCAGCGGTCTCGGTCGTAATCTCCACCTCAACATAGGAGGGCACGGTGCGGAGCATTGCCGGGTGTTCATGGATTATTCTACGAATGTCCTCGAAACTGCATCCGAAACCCGCCTTTTCGACAATACGTTGTACACCCAGAGCGGTCCGCCTCTTTGATGTGAAGAGCTCTATGCGCCGCAGTCTCATATCCTCGGGTGAGAAGTATGTTTCGATATCAAAAGAGTTTATCCTCTTCGACACTGTTTCGAAGAAGGAGTTTCTCCCTATTTCCCCATCGTCATCCTTTAAGAGTGCGATCAATTTAGGGAGAAGCCCTACCCTCACGATCTCGGGCGCAACACCCTGGGGAAAACCCTCTCCGTAGGTATACTCGGCGAGCTCTTCTTTGTGAAGGAGCAGCATCTTGTGTGAGACTTCGATATCGATGAGCGGTGCGTCGGCGTACCAGTAGACGATGTTGCCGTATCGGGCGCAACGCTCGCGTATCAGTCCGAATACCGTCCTCGCCGACGTGTCCCCCGCCTTTATGAGGTGGCACCCCTTGAATCTCTTCTCGATCCCGGAGGGTATTTCCTTTTTTACGAGGACGAAGACACCATCCTTGTTCGCTAACAGGGCGGCCTTTTTCAGTATCTCTTCTATAAGATCCTGTCCATTGATAGGTTCGGCCCAGGAAAAACCGTCCAGGAGAGCATTGAGAACCACCGCCGTTTTCATGTCGTAAAACTACATCATATCACCCTCTTTGTCAAATCTTAATCATTGACAGCCCCCCTGTTATTCCTTACTCTTATTTTATGGAGATCGAAGAGATACACGGCAGAAGGGCCGTTCTCAGCGTCTCGGAGGTCACCCGCAGGGTCAAAGGGTGCCTCAGCGAGAAATTCACCGATATCTGGGTACGCGGCGAGGTTTCGAACTACACGGTTGCCTCCTCGGGTCATATCTACTTCACGATGAAGGATGAAACGAGTGTCCTTCGGGCGGTCCTCTTCAGGGGATACCAGAAGGATATGCGGTTCGAGCTCAAGGACGGGATGGGAGTGATAGTCCACGGTAATCTCGACGTCTTTGAGAAGCGCGGCGAGTATCAGATCATCATCGACCTCGTTGAGCCGGAGGGGAAAGGTGCGCTGCAGCTCGCTTTCGAGCAGCTGAAAGACAAGCTCCAGAAGGAGGGCCTCTTCGATGAAAGCCATAAACGACAGATACCCCAATATCCAGATGACATAGGGGTGGTGACATCACCATCCGGTGCCGCAATAAGGGACATTCTCAACGTACTGGGACGCAGGTACAGCGGCGTCAGGGTGATCATCTACCCCACACGCGTGCAGGGAGAAGGAGCGGCGGACGAAATCGTGAGCGCGATCAGGAAAGCCAACGAAAGAAACGAGACCGATGTGCTGATAGTAGGCAGGGGGGGAGGATCTGTCGAAGACCTGTGGTCCTTCAATGAGGAAATTGTGGCCCGGGCCATATATGACTCGCAGATCCCGGTCATCAGCGCCGTCGGCCATGAAATCGATTTTACCATCGCCGATTTCACCGCAGACCTCCGGGCGCCAACCCCTTCCGTAGCCGCAGAGCTTGTGGTGAAGAGCAAGCGGGAAGTGCTCCGCTGGAGCATCGATCTCGTTCGGCACCTGCTGGGGGCCCTAGACAGAGTAGTGGACCGCGGAAGGGAGAGGGCATCGCTCTACAACCCCGAAAGCCTTGAAAAAAGGATGAGTGTTATATGCAACGAGAAGAGCATGCTGCTCGACGACCTGACGAGGTCGCTTTCCTCAAACATAGAGAATAAGCTTCTCGGGACGAAGGGACGATTCGAGAGGCTTTTGGGGCAGCTCGATGCGCTGAGTCCGCTTGGAACTCTGTCGAGAGGGTTTGCGCTTATTACCAAACTCCCCCAAAAGCTGCGTGTAGTATCCGTGGAAGACGTTGCGGCCGGAGATAAAATAGCGGCAAAGCTGAGAGACGGGACGGTGTACGGCACAGTATCAAAAATTGAAAAATCCGGTAGAGGGTGAGGCTGATTGCAATGGACAGGTCTATTACTTTTGAGGCGGCGATAAAGAGACTTGAAGAGATAGTTGGGGAACTCGAAGGAGGCGATATAGAGATCGAACGGGCGCTCATCCTGTTCGAGGAGGGGACAAAGCTCGCGCGCGTCTGTCAGAAGAAGCTGTCCAACGTAGAGCGGAGGATCGAAATCCTGAAAAAGGGCGAGGGTGGGAATGATGTCCTCGATCTCTTTGCCGACATCGATGATGTGTAAAAGTGGCCTGCAAGACAGTCGACTTTTTTGCACTTTGGGGCTACGACGAAGCAAAAGCGTCTTCTAAACGTATGGGCCTGCTCCCCAAAAACGGCTGTCTCAAAGCTGTTACCGGTTGATTCCCGGTTCCCAATAGATCATATTTTTATACGAGTTTTTACTCGTACTCCCTTTTGAAATGGGTATCGTGGTTCCGATACTAAACATAGATCGAATATCTTGAAACAGTGTGATCGTTGGAAGAAATAATTACGCGGCTATCATATTAACATACTCTGGATAAGTTATGAAGATCAGCACAAAAGTACTTCTCGTCGTCCTTCCTCTGCTTGTCTTCCCCTTCTTCCTCATCGGAGTTACCTCTTTCATCTCCGCACGGAGCGGAATCACCAAGGTGGCCAAGGAGTTTTTAAGCTACAAGGTGACTGAAATGTTCAAATACTGCAGGCGACAGGAGGACATACTTACAGAAACCGGCCTGATAGAGCTCGAGGGCTACAGGGAGCTC
>DATKZJ010000174.1:0-3832 GCA_035527995.1 Spirochaetota bacterium
GGAGCTGCAAAGGCGGTGAGAGGCATCCATCAGCAAAAATTAATACACGATTTTATTCCATCTACTACAATATATTTTACACGCCCGGTAGCGAACAGGCAAAAAGTACCTTTTTGTGTCCTATCCTGCGTCGTACCCGCTTGGGGCGTTGTCTTGCTCTTTTACTAGTACCGTACAATGGATGCCGAAAGCGTGTCAAGCCAATAGTACTGTTTTGAACTGTTTTGAGGTTGCTTTTTCTCCTATTTTGATCATACTGATTAGAAGACGAAACCTGCATCCATGAGGAGCGAATGAAACGGACGATATCAGGTATCCTGCTGATGACTGCAGTCCTTTTTTCAAGCTGCCCTTCGGTAGGGTCTACAGTAAAAGCCGAGGAAAAAACAGAGAGGCCGGTTTCCAAAAAAGTTCAGCCGGTGTCCCCCGGGACCGGGATAAATATTCTCATCGCAGGAGATCAGTATGAGTTTTCCTTCAAGCTCTATGCGGAAAAAATAGCGGACGTCCGTGGGATAGAGCTCTCTCTCTTGAATCTATCCGGCAATGATCTGTTCGAGAAAGTAAAGGAGGAGCTTCGGGAGGGGGATACCGACCTTCTCCTCATTCCGCCTTTATGGGTACCAGAGCTCGCTGAAACCGGGCTTATCCAGCCGCTGGGGAAGCTTTTGAAGGTACTCGACCCTTCGCTGGATGATATCATCACTCCTTTGCTCGAGTTTTACTGCGTCTACGATGGAAAGCTGTACGCCCTGCCTCTGGATGGTGACGTCCGTCTCTTCTACTATAGAAAGGATCTCGTGGAGAATCCTGAGGAGAGAGCGAATTTCAAAAAAATGTACGGCTACGAGCTCTCGGTACCTCAGACACTCGAAAGGGCGGCAGATTTTTCTAATTTTTTTACCCGAAAGAGGGGAGAGCTTCTTGCCGGAAAACCGCTTGAGCATGATTTTTTCGGTACCGGTATGACACTCGATATCGGGTGGTGTCATTACGAGTGGATGGACCGTTTTTTAGCCTGCGGGGGCATCTACTTCGATTCCGAGCTGAGACCGGCTATCTCGGGTGAATATGGTACAAGGGCGCTCACCGATCTGAAGAGCCTGATCCAGTTTACTCCCCCAGGTTCTCTGGGCTGGGGATACAAGGAGAACAGGGACGCATTTCTTGGAGGGAAGCTCGCTTCGCTTGTTCTATGGTCGGACCTCTTCAAGTTCGTTCCTGACGTCAGCCGATCGGAGGTGGGCGGCAAAATCGGCGTATCTCATGTTCCGGGCATGCTTGTTGACGGAGAGCCCTTTTTCAGGGCACCTATGCCGGGGGGAAGGGTGCTGGCAGTGTCATCCTCGACCGGTGAGCCGGAAGCCTCCTTCTGGGTTGCGTCTTACATGAGCGCGACAGCGAGCGGTGAGCTGGTTCTTGACCCGCGGACACCCTGCGATCCTTTCAGATATTCTCATACGGAAAAAGCAAAAGCCCTCTCCGGATACCTCTCCGGCTTATCGGAGAGAGAGGTTTCTTTCGAAGATTCACGTCGATATCTCGATACAATCCGCGTAAGCATTGAAAACGGAGTGCCGGAGCTCAACGTTCCCTTTTCGAGAGAATATATCGATGTTCTCGCCCTGTACATTCATCGCGCTCTCATGGGCGAATTGGAGCCGGAGGAAGCACTGGTTAAGACTGCGCGGGAGTGGGATAGAATCTCCGGTGAGGCGGGGTACGAAAAGCAGAAAAAGATATGGAGGGTACTGTACAGGACGTGGGAGGAGCAGGGGTATGCCGAGTGAAAATAGAGAGAAAACATTCGTTCGGACTGTAAGAGGAGATGTCGAGCCCGGGGCTCTGGGGCAAACAAGCTGCCATGACCACCTCATCGTGAAAAGGACCGATGGCGTCCTGCTCCCGCAAAAGCTCATTTTGGACGATCACGAAAAGACAGAGCAGGAGCTCGAGCGGTTCAAGTCTCACCACGGCGGGACGATTGTAGACGCACAGCCTTTCGGGGCAGGGAGGGATGTTGAGGAACTGAGCCGTCTCAGCAGGAGCACCGGAGTGCATATCGTTGCATCAACCGGTTTCCACAAGCGATTCTTCTACCCGGAAAATTTCTGGGCCTTCAGCGCTTCTGTCGGGGAGATTGCCGAACTTTTTATCTCTGAGATAGAGGATGGCGCCTACGAATACGATTACACCAATCCGTTTGCGAGAAGAAGCAGAGTAAAGACTGGTGTCATCAAGACGGCTACCGGGAAAGAGGGGCTCGACAGCTATTATAAGAAGGTATTTGATGCGGCGGTGATAGCGCACAGGAGAACAGGGGCCCCGATACTCACCCACACCGAGCTTTCGACATTCGGCGCCGAACAGGCGCGGCTGCTTATCCAAAACGGGGTGGAACCGGGGTCGATCATCATAAGCCACATGGACCGGGTGATCGAAGTCGACAGAAACCTCGAGCTCGGCGAACTCGGTGTTTTTCTGGACTACGATACGATAGCAAGAGAGCGTTATCATTGTGATGACGAAGAGGTGACGCTGATAAAGATGATGGCAGCGGCAGGGTATGAGGACAGAATAGTGCTCGGGATGGACTCGACGAGGGAGAGGCTTGTCAGCTACGGTGGCGCTGCCGGTCTCGACTACATACTGGTACAATTCAAGCGGAAACTCGAAAAAGCAGGATTGCCTGAAGAAACCGTCGGACGGATGCTGACGATAAACCCGCAGAGCGCACTGACGTTTTCTCCTGTTGAGGAGTAAGAACATGCCTGAGCGGCCGAAGGAACCGACCTTCTATTTTATAGGCGTGACTACAGGGCAGTCATCGATCATGAATATTTTTCCGCTGTGGATGAAGGATCTCGGGTTCGGGCAGATCCGAATTGCCGGCTACGACATAGAACCGAGAGGGCCGAGGGAGGAGTACAGGAGGATTGTTCGCCATATCAGGGATGAGGGGAATGCAGTAGGCGGGCTCGTCACTACCCACAAGATAGACATCGTGCAGGCAGCATACGACCTTTTTACATGTTTCGACGAGTACGCACGTATCTTCGGCGAAATATCCTGCATATCGAAGAAGAGGGGGCTGCTCCACGGACACGCAAAAGACCCCATATCCGTCGGGCTCGCGCTCGAGGAATTCCTGCCCCCCGACTACTGGGTGGACCACGTGGGAGCGCATGCGTTCATCATGGGCGCCGGAGGGAGCGGTCTCGCTCTTTCGGTCTTTCTCATGCGAAAGAATCACGGCAGGAACATACCCTCGAGGATCATACTGTCGAACAGGAGGATCGAGCGTCTCGATCACGCGCGGCACGTGCATAACCGGGTGGGGAGAGCAACCCGGGTCGATTACGAGCAGGTCGGACATGGCAGAAGCAACGACGATATAATAAGAAGCCTGCCGAAAGGATCGCTCATCGTGAATGCAACAGGTATGGGCAAAGACAGCCCCGGGTCGCCGGTATCAGACGATGGTCTTTTTCCAGAGAATGGTTTTGTCTGGGAGTTCAACTACCGCGGTGGCCTCGATTTCCTCACGCAAGCGTCAGCACAGAAAGAATCGCGGGGGCTTACGATAGAAGACGGCTGGATATACTTCATTCACGGATGGACCCAGGTTATCGGGGAGGTATTGGGCATAGGGTTCACAGAAGGTGATGTAGAACGGCTGACCACTATTGCAAAAGAGGTGCGAGGTTTATAGGGTCCTAACCTTACGTGTTATAATGAAAACCGAACGGTAAGGCGGCTAAAAATATTGTCTGTTGTCATAGGATCGCTGCGGTGTAAAAACTCTGTGTCCGATCTTCTTTGTGATTTTTAC
>DATKZJ010000175.1:0-7128 GCA_035527995.1 Spirochaetota bacterium
TCCTGTCGGATGATCGGAGGTGTTGTACGGCCCCGCCTTATCTGCATACTCGAACACCTGGCTTTCCGGAATGTTCCAGCTCAGAGTCTGCAGCATGTCGCCGTAGAAGAAGCTCTCGAGCCAGTAGTTCTTGTAGAGCACATTTCCACGGGTTGTGAGGTAGGGATCGTCGGGCAGGAGGCTGGACTTCGTTGCAACAATCCAATCCGTATCGTTGAGGGACACTGTTCTCGTGTACTCTCCCCCCTCCATGTCCGCAATAATAGCGGTCCCGTACACGTTTTTGTTGGTGACGGAGAACGCTATCTCGGAGTCGAGGTGCGCGTACACTCCCTCCTCCTCTTCACCCGCCCCGACGCTTAGGGAGAGAGCGGTGGCGTTCTTCAGGACACTCTTTCTCTCACTCTCGATATCGGGGGCCTCCTCTCCCCGTAGTGCAGTCTGAAATGAAGTGAGATTTTTGGCACGGAACAGGTCCCCCTCATAGGCCGCCCCCAGCGCAGCGAAGATGTCGCGGTCTCCTCCGCCGAAAGGGGTATACCTGTAGGTGATCTCTATGTCGCTCGACGGGTTGATGACGCCCCCCCCGAAGGTAACGATACCGAACGCGAGGTCGACATCATAGTACTTGGGCTCCAAAACCTTCCCGTTGACGATTACCTGTACGCTTCCCGGTACGAGGTCGAAGTTCAGAAAGAAGGACTCCGCATAGAAGTCGTAGGAGATGTGAAGAGTGTTGACTGAATTGTCGGATGTGGGATAGTTTATCCCGCCGTATACCGGGTTCGAGGGATCGAACGGTTTCGTCGGGTTCGGAGGGATGTAGGTCTCGCCGAACGGCTCCACGCCGGGAAACGGCCTCGGATAGAAACCGCCCCCTGCATTGAAGTCGTCGCTGAAGTTGAACCTGATGGCACTATTCGATGTATCTATCTCGTAGTTATCGAGAAGATCGTCGTAATTGCTGTTGACACCGCCTCCCCCGCTGAACAACAGCTCGATCTTCATATCGTATACAGTGTTCCCTTCGAGCTCTTCGAGGAAGTACACGTTTCTCATCTCCCAGTATGAGTTGAAGGCCTGTTTCTTCAGGTAGAGATAGGTCTTCTCCGAATCCGAAACGAAGTATTCGGAGAATTCCGTGTCATTGAAGTCTGTCCTTCCTCCGTCAGTGTCCACGCCGTCGTGGTCTATGATAGAGTTCTGTCCCAGAGACGCGTCTCCTACCGCGACCCCGCCCTTTTCATAATAAACGATCAGTTCTTCCTCGAGCTCGAGCGAGTTTCGAACGGTAACGGTTTTTTCAGTGGGATCGAAATCGTACTCCTCTCCCCGTCGAAGCAGGGTAAACTTCCTGTCGTCGACAGAGATATCGTAACCGTCCTCAGCCGTGCGGTACAGCAGCAGTGTGCTTTCATCGATACCGATATCCGGGATGAGGAAGAACCTGCCCTTTGCGTAGTCGATATCGAGCGCCCTCATATCGATGCTCCGCCTGAAACCCTTGAACGTCTTCCTGCCGTCGAGTGCGACGTTGTACCTGAAGAGCCCGTCGAAGGAGAAGCGGCCGGTTCCGGCCTGCGCCCTGAGGGCGAAGGAATCCTGATTTCCCTCGTCTATCGGGATATATCTCAAACCATCTATTGAAAGGTATTTGTTCCCAAGAGTCGCCTCTTTGAGCAACTCATTTTGTTTTCCCCTGTACAACAAGGAGTATATGTTCTTCTCCTCCCCTATTCCTATCTCGCTCCGTTCAGAATCGTAATTGAACTCGATGAAGAGGCGGTCTCCGATACTCCCCTCGAGGAGGATCCGCTCAACGAGATCGTACTGCAGGCCTTCGGTGATCCCCTCGGCTCCGGCACCGACGACGACACCGGGATTGAGGGAAAAGGACCCTCCATACCTGAGGTCGAGATCTATCTCTGCCTCGAAATTGAACTCGGAATCCTCGGCATCCTCAGAAAATAAACCTCCGGGAGACGATCGGCCCGGATCGGCTATCTCCTCCGAGGCCAGGGAACGGACCCTCCACAGGGGATTGGAGAAGGTGTAGAACCTTCCGTACACCACCGAATAGTAGTCTTTGAGGATGTAGTAGGTACCTGCATAGAGTATGTTGGCTGAAAAGATGATAAAAAGAAGAGCGAGGTATATTAGTCTACGGTGTATTCTGCACACTTAACTGTTCATAGATCTGTTTTGCAAGTCCAAACTGATCGGATTTTGCAGCTATTTTTGCATATTCACTATATAACATATCACGAAAAATGTCATTGGCAAGGCTCTTACCGAAAAAATCGGACTCCGGTATCGTCTTTCTCATCGATCCGAGGAGGTTCTCTATGAAGAGCGTCTCCATGCCGTAGCACGCATCGAGGAGCTTCTTGTCATTCTCCTCATTTTCGAGCTTCCCCCGCAGAATCTGGTCGAATTTCTGCTGTTGGGTCAACGCCTTCTGTACAGCCGTACTGGTGCCCGCGGTATCGATCCTGCTGCGTGCAATGTCGAGAAGCCTATTGCCCGGCAGAGAGAGGCCGCTTACGTTTTCAGTCATCGATCGTTACCTCTTCAGCCCGTTGGCGGTCGCGAGCATCGAATCGGTGGTGGTTATGGCCTTCGAGTTGAGCTCGTACGCCCTCTGGGCGACGATCATGTTCACCATCTCTTCCACTACCTGGACATTCGACATCTCGAGAAATCCCTGCTGGAGCTTTCCCATTCCCGTAAAGCCGGGTCTCCCGGCAATAGGCGGGCCTGATGCCTGCGTATTCTTCACGAGATTCTCACCCACGTTCTTGAGGCCTGCGGGATTCACGAACCTGTAGGTCTGGATCTGCCCGACCTCTATCGGGGTATCGTCTCCGGCTACCTTAACGGTGACCATTCCGTCCTGCGAGATCGAGATATCGGAATAGACAAACGCTTCCGGCATTATGATCTCAGGGCTCAGCTTGTATCCGTTGGAGCTCACTATCTGCCCGTTAGAATCGATCTTAAACGTCCCGTCCCTCGTGTAGCCGAAAGTTCCGTCGTAGAGCTGTACCCTGAAGAAGCCCTCACCCTCAATCGCGAGGTCGAGCGTATTGCCGGTATTCTGAAGCGAGCCCTGGGTATACATCTTCTGCGTCGCTGCAGGCCTCACGCCGTGCCCCACCTGTATCCCGGTCGGAACGAGCGTGTCTCTCGTGGCAGGGGTACCGGCCGCTCTCAGGGTCTGATAGAGAAGGTCTTCGAAGTCGGGGCGTCCCTTCTTGTACCCTGTAGTATTCACGTTTGAAAGATTGTGTGCAATCGTGTCGATATTAAACTGCTGCCCTATCATACCGCTTGCAGCAGTCCACAGTGATCTCATCATGGCTCTTCCTCCGGATCAGTTCTTGTTTCGTTCTATACCTTGCCAACCTCGTTGACAGCCTTGCCGAGCGCTGTATCGTGCGCCTGGATCATTCTCTGGTTCGCCTCGTAGGTCCTGTGGACCTCGATGAGGTTTACCATCTCGACGACAGGGTTGACGTTTGACTGCTCGAGAAATCCCTGCCGCACCTTGGGCCGAGCCTGTTCCACCACATAAGCCCTTCCAGAATAGTCAGTCTCGGTATAGAGGCTCTCTCCCATCTTTTTCACATACCTCAGCTTGGGAAATTCTACGACCTTCAGTCTGTCAAGGAGGACCGAATCGTTCCACTCGTTTTCCTCCATGCTTACGAGCCGAAGCGGGTCTTCTGCATACTCCCGGTTTTCGAAAACATTTCCGTCCTCATCGACCATGAAGTTGTTCTTTTTGAGCCGTATCGGTCCGTTCTCGCCGAGGACACGAAATCCGTCCTTTGTTACGAGGTAGCCGTCACGGTCGATGAGAAAGCTCCCGTTCCTCGTATACCTCTCACCCTGGGGGGTCTCAACAGCAAAGAAACCACCACCTTCGAGCGCGAGATCAAAGGGGTTTTCCGTCTGTTTGAAGCTTCCCTGTGTGAACCTCGTGTACACCTCATTGATCTCGACCCCTGTGCCCATTTTCCCTATGACGGGCATCAGATCGTACGAGCCGACGGGCAGAACCCTCACTCCGTCGTCGTTGATCCGGCGGATCAGCATCTCGGGGAACGACTTTGCTATCGTCGTGTCCTTCTTATACGAGGGGGTGTTGACGTTAGCGAGGTTGTTTGAAAGGACATCGATCCTCTTCATCTGCGCTATCATGCCGGAAGCGCCTGTATAGAGTCCTCTTACCATATGCGTTCCTTCTTCACCATAGTGAATTCACATACTATATCGACAGAAAAGAAAATTCTTTTACAGAACTTTTTATTGTCCGCCAAAGTGAGGTTTGCTATATTATTCCGCAAGCTCTATTATCTGGAGTCGGCCTTACAATATATCACTGGAGGGAAGATGGCTGTACATATCGATACCACTGACGCGGATTTCGAGAAGGACATTGATGAAAAAGACAAGCTGGTTATAGTTGACCTCTGGGCCGAGTGGTGCGGTCCGTGCAAGATGATGGAACCACTTCTGACAGAGGTAGCCGAGGAGTTCAAGGAAAATGTCAAGCTCGTGAAGCTCAATATCGATGAGAACCAGAAGACCGCTGCCGACTACAACGTGATGAACATTCCCACGCTCATCCTCTTCAAGGAGGGGAAGGAAGTAGACCGACTCATCGGAGCACTGCCGAAAAACCAGCTCGCTCAGAGGATAGGTCAGTACGTATAGTGGTTTCAGCCCCCCCGGAAACCTGTATAACATTCTTCGATCCCCGCTCTTATATCCTGAAATTATAGCGACTACGTAGATCGAGGATCACAACTCCACCTCCTGTAGCCTGCCGATGCTGTTTTCCGGATGTCACGGCAGCGGCTTCAGTACCGGCAACGATTCAATCCCCGTTTCTCATGACCAACAGCAAACTGTACGTAACGTGGCTTTTGGCGCTTTCCCCACTGTAAATATTAATTTTTTACAGCTGCCAAGTCATCATTGGCAATTGTTTAGAAAACCGCATTAAATAATCGGCGCCACACTTTTCATACCGCCATACACGGCTTACGAGGGTGCGATAGTCGATTATTAGGTCGGACGTTGTATGATTCCTACATTGCCCTTTTTTCACCTCTGCGGGAGCGAAGACGCTTCTCCATGTTCTTCAGAATCCTCTGGTACAGCCTCGAAAAGTACTCGATCCGCCTTACCTTAATCCAGGCATCGTATGCCCATATCGAGTCCGGAAACTCCTCGATAAGTCTTGAAAAATACTCGTCAGCCCTGCGAAGACATGAGAGCGAACCGGAGAACCGGCGAACGTAGTACCAGTCGTTTCGAAGCTCGACCTGCTTCTCGATGCTTCCGATACCGTGCAGCGCCTTGGAGTAGTGATTGAACCCCTGTTTGTAGTACGCGTACTCGATGTCTCTGTGAAAACCCACATCAGAAAGACCGCGCGGTTTTACCCACACCCTAGACTCGCAGGCTTCCTCCCTGCACAGCCTCCCGTCTCTCCCCCGTACTATCCTCGTATACGCCTCGTTTATCTGAACCATCTTCAGCTCCTGCAGACGCTTGTTGTCATCGGCAAAGAGGTCGGGATGGTTCTTTCTCACGAGCGCGTGGTACGCCTTCTTCACATCCTCGTCTGTTGCATAAAGGTCGAGCCCAAGTATATCGTAATAGTAGCTTCCTATACCCATACAGTCCCCCCGAACCCTAATCCCCATTTCTCATGACCAACAGCAAACTGTAAGTACCGAGGCTTTAATCCCCATTCCTCATGTACAACCATAAATAGGAAGGTCAATACCCATTCCTTTACGAAGGAATGGGTATTTATGCGCTTTCCTCACCGTAAATATGATTTTTTTGCAGCTGCCAAGTCATCATTGGCGATTTATGAGGAAACCGCACTAAAGGCTCCTGTTCTCATCGCATAACAGTTCCTCAGGGACGTCCGTCCCTTCTCTCAAGAGTTCACCGAGGAGAATCATCTCCTTTCCCCTTCCAATACCCGCTGCAGCCCTCAGCATGCCGTTATTATAGTATCCTGCGATAAAATTTCCGCTTTCAACATCACCTCTGTACACGATCTTATCGTACTGTCTCGCATACCCTACGTACCGCAGCGCCGTATCATACTGCTTCGTCCAGAAAAAGGGCGCTTCCCTGTATTCCGCCCCGCTTCCCATCATCGACCTGGCGGCGTGTTGACCCTGCCGCTCGGCCTCGGCCCAGTGCTCCACCCTCCGACTTTCACCGGTGGCCGGGTCGGTGATGAGAGCGATATCGCCGGCGGCGAATATACCCTTCACAACTGTCTCGAGGCGCGTGTTCACCCCAACAACGCCGTTACTCACGAGAGGAGCCTTTTCCAGGAAATCGACTGCCGGCACCACGCCGATACCCGCAATCACAATATCGGCCGGGATCTTCTCTCCGCCCGCAAGAACCACGCCGCTCACCTTTCCGGTCCCCTCGATTGCCTTTGCGGTTGTTCCGAGATGGAATACGACCTCCTGTCGGGCATGGAGCTCTCGTAAGAATTCTCCGACTCTTGCACCGAACACCCTCTCCATTGGAACCTTATCAGGAGCTACGACGTGTACTTCGACTCCCCTGTGCCGCAAAGCCTGCGCCACCTCGAGCCCTATAAAGCTCGTACCGAGCACTACAGAGGCGCTTTTTCCTGAAGACCTTTCTTCCAGCTTTTGCCTTATCCGGCGAGCGTCGGAGAAGCTTCTCAGCAGGTAGAACCCTTCCAGGTCCGTACCGGGCATATCGGGCTTTCTCGGAATCGATCCTGTACAGAGCAGAAGGCCGTCGTACTGCAGCGTCTCTCCCTCCTCGAAACGGACAGATCTTTTTTCGATATCGATCCCTGTAACGGTTCTTTTCGTCATCAGCTCTATATCGAGCCTCTTGAAGTAGTCGGGACTCCCGAGCGGGATCCACTCAGGCCCGGCATCTCCTGCGAGGTAATCCTTCGAGAGATTTGGCCTGTCGTACGGCAGATCGTCCTCCTTCGTGATCAGCACCACTCTTCCGCCGAAGCCCTCCCGCCTCAGTGTGACCGCGCATGCGGTCCCGGCCGCTCCGGCCCCAACGATCGCGAACAGCTTGTTTTCCGTGCCGGCA
>DATKZJ010000176.1:0-5309 GCA_035527995.1 Spirochaetota bacterium
GACGGGGCAGGAGACAACGGTGATGAGCATACTGGAGGCGCTGCTCATCCACGGCATGATAATCCAGGGAGACCCGAAAGGATGCCACTACGGAGCTACATCGATCGAAAGGCCGGATGAGAAGGGCGCCGATGTCTGCAGAAGATTCGGAAAGAGGTTTGCGGAGCTGGTCAAACGCATATCGGTATAATAGTAAAAAGGCCTGTTTGGGGGGGAGTATGCTGGTGAAAGCCTGACCTTCTGCTCCGCCTTTTAAGGCTGTTGTTTACACTTTTCGAATTGCAGATCGAAAACCTTGACCGTATCTTTATTACGGTTCTATCATAAGGCCGAATAACGACGCGGGAGCATGTTTTTTTAAGTGTACGGTAAAAAAAAGAGCCAAAGCTTCATCTTCTTGGTATCTACTGTTGTTTATAAGAAATGGGGGACAAGATAGATTTTCTAAATCGTAAGGGGAATGTGATGGATAAAGATACGGTGATGAGGATGCTTGAGGAGCAGAGGATAGAGACACCGTCCTGGGGGTACGCGGATTCCGGTACGAGGTTTTTCACTTTCGTTCAGGAATCTGCGGCACTGACACTAGAGGAAAAGCTCGAGGATGCGGCGCAGGTTCACAGGTTTACAGGGATCTGTCCCTCTGTAGCGATTCATATACCGTGGGACAAGACCGAAGACTGGGACGGTATCAAGCAGTTTGCTGCGGACATCGGCCTGAAGATCGGAGCGGTCAACCCGAACCTGTTTCAGGAGCAGGAGTACAAGCTCGGAAGTATCTGTAATGCCGATAAGAGCATAAGAGAAAAGGCAGTCGGCCATATGCTGGAGTGCATTGAAATTGCGAAGACCACCGGGTCCAGGGACCTCAGCATATGGCTCGCGGACGGTACTAACTACCCGGGTCAGGACAGCTTCAGAGAAAGAAAATGGCGCATGGAGGAAGCGCTCGGCGTGGTGTATGATTCGCTCGGAGACGGGATGCGGATGCTCCTGGAATACAAGTTCTTCGAACCGTATTTCTACCACACAGATATCGGAGACTGGGGAACAGCCTACATGTTGAGCATGAAACTCGGGCCTAACGCACAGGTTCTTGTTGACCTCGGTCACCATCCGCTCGGTACGAACATAGAGCAGATAGTCGCATACCTTCTCGACGAGGGAAAGCTCGGGGGCTTTCACTTCAACAACAAGAAGTATGCGGACGATGATCTGGTGGTCGGGTCGGTCAATCCGTACGAGCTCTTTCTGATCTACCATGAACTCGTTTCTGCGGCTCTCGATTCAGGGACGGCTTCCGCGGCCGCAGAGATAGCGTATATGATAGATCAGTCGCACAACATTAAAAACAAGATCGAAGCAACCATACAGTCTGTGATAAACATTCAGGAGGCATATGCAAAGGCCCTTCTTATCGACAGAGATTACCTGCGAAGCGCGCAGGAGGAGGGGAGAGTGCTGGATGCAGAGGAGTGCGTCAAGTCCGCGTATCAAACCGATGTGAGACCTCTTTTGAGGGAGGTGCGTAAGAAGATGGGGATCGATCCCGATCCTATCGATGCGTTTAGGAGGAGTGGTTATACTGAAGAGAAAGCCAGAGAGAGGAGTAAAAAACGAAAGTAAGAAGGGGAAAAGTTCGGGATATCAGAGTACGTAGGCCGGGAATATAAGGAGGGTCTTTATGGATAAAGATGCAGTGATTCGAAGTGCATATGAGAACGGCTTTAATTATGAGGGACGGTACCATGGCTGTGCGCAGTGTACGATTGCCGCTGTTCAGGACGCTCTCGGGATAAGAAACGACTACATTTTCAAAGCTGCAGGCGGGCTGGCTGGAGGGTGCGGACTTTTGAGGGATGGCCCGTGCGGGGGCTACACAGGCGGGATCATGGTAATGAGCATGTTTTTTGCGAGAAGGCGAAGGCTCTTTGATAATGATAGAGAAGACAGCAAGAGCTCGTATCGCATGGCAGTGGAGCACCATAAGAGATTTATAGAAGAATACGGTTCCATCATCTGCATGGACATACATAAAAAACTTTTCGGAAGAAGCTTCGATCTCTGGAACCCTGATGAATACAAGCTCTTTGATGAGGCCGGCGCGCACACAGACAAGTGTACCTCGCTTGTCGGAAAAGCGGCATCATGGGCGGCGGAGATACTCATCGATGAGATAGAAAAAAGAGGCATAGACCTCGAGGAGTTTGAACATCTCAGGTTTGTGTGCGGGTAGCTGGCTTCGGCCAAGGAGGGCGGCTAAACTTCTGCTGTTTTCAGATCATCCAAAAAATGAGCTTCCATTTTGAGGAGAAAAGAAACCGGTAAATTATCGGTAAGCCCTTCGGCTTTCAAGAAGTGGTCTGTGGTAATCTCATAGAGGGTTATGAGAGTCCGGATATGAAGCTGGATTACTCCGATATCTCACACCTCATATCCTTTGAGGGAGTGGAGAGATCTCCCGCAAATACTGATCATTATGCTTGGGCATCGCTTTTACACTCTCTATGCGCATGATTCGGGAGCATATGGCTCACGACGCCAGAATGCCGGGTATGTTATCTGTTCTATCATAAAGGTTACGTTTACATGCTGCCGTCACGACGCCAGAGAGTACGTATAGATGCTCCTGTAATAAAGGTCAACGGTATGCTGACTACTGTGGGACGGCAGCCGATTTTTTAAACCTTCCATATTCCCTCTGCCATTGTTCCGGGTTCTCGGGACCGTACTCTTTGATGCTGCATGCTTCGCTTATGAGAGGTACCGCTTCTGAGAGGCTTCTGATGATTCCCAAGCCTTTTGCCTGGACCATGAGGTTGCCGCAGGCGGTAGCCTCGTCCGGGCCCGCGAAAACCGGAAGACCGGTGGAGTTCGAAGTATACTGGTTCAGCAGCACGTTTTTGCACCCGCCGCCTATTATGTGCACCACGCTGGAGGCTTTTCCGCACGCGGCTGTTATCTGTTCCGAGACCATTCGATATTTCATCGCGAGGCTCTCATAGATGATGCGCAGCAGAGTCCCTCTGTCCTTTGGGACAGGTTGGCCGGTACGCTTTAAAAAGTCAAAGATCGTGTTCTCCATATCGGATGGGTTGTAGAACCCGGGATCATCCGGCTCTATGAACGCGGTGAACGGCTCCGCCCTTCTGGCAAGTGTTGTGAGCTCTCCCCATGGTAGATCTCTGCCGTCCTCCTTCTGCCACTTGCGTCTCACCTCCTGGGCGATCCAGGCGCCCATACAGTTCTTTAAGAACCTGATATTTCCTATACCGCCTTCGTTTGAGAAGTTGTGCTTCATAGCGAGAGAGGAGGTAATGGGTTCTGGAATGAGCTTCCCAATGAGGGACCATGTACCGGAGCTTATTATGAGAGCTTCGCCAGGGTCGTGTACAGGCGCTGCAGCATAAGCGCTTGCGGTATCGTGTGCACCTACAGCGATGATGGGCGCGTCATTAATGTCAAGACTACGTGTGATCTGCTCTCTAAGAGATCCCACTATCGTCCCAGGCTCTACTATACGGGGCATGATTTCGAACGGTACATCGAGACGATCGAGGATCTCCCTGCTCCACTGCTTTGTATGGCAGTCCATGAGCTGAGTAATGCTCGCCCAGGTCGAGTCTACCGTCTTTATGCCGCCGAGGTAGAAGTTGAAGATCGTAGGCATGGGGAGGAAGATGCACCCAGGCGGAAGCATGTGACGCCTGTTGAGCATGAACCACAGAAGCTGATTGCTGATGTTGAAAGGCTGGAAATGGATTCCTGTGATCTCGTAGATACGGACGGGGTCGATCCTCCTTTTTACAGCATCGATCATTCCATCGAGGCGGTGATCGCGGTAGCAATAGACCTTGCCGATAATATCTCCGTCAGGAGTGACGAAGCCACCGTCTGAACCCCACGTATCGATTCCTATCCCGTCGATTCGGTCGGACATTTCGTGCCGGAACCGACGCAGGCCTTTCAGAATATTGTTGTAGAGATATGTGTCGTCCCAGTAGGTGCGCTCTGTGACAGATCCGGTACTGTCTTCGGCGTAGAAGGCCACTCCTTCGTGAGAGAACCGGTGGATCTCCTCTATGGAAAAAGACCCGCCGTCAAAAGAACCGGCAAAACATCTGCCTGCGGACGCTCCGAGGTCCACGGCGACGACTCGGCTCTTTTTCATACTCTCTTCTCCTTCCTGGTGAAATAATAGTATATTGTCATCTATACTGCCACCCTTTTTGTGAGGTGCCGTATTAGGGGAGTCGGGGTGTTACTGGTACAGATTGCATTGCTTTTTGCTCGCCAGGATTGTATAATCTATCTTTGAGATGAGAGGTATGAAGAGAATAGCAGTATATACCCTCCTGTTCTTCCTCCTATTATCCTGTACCCTTTTTCTGTACTTTTCTCCCCGCAAGGCATCCTGTTTTTCTGCATATGCCGAACAGGATGAGTTATACACATCATTTGAAGAGTTTCTTCCTGTCTTCGAGAGAGATTCGCAGGAGGGTGAAGTAATAAATTTGGACTACCTCCGGCAGAACGGCTATATAACAGGCGCAAAGATCAAGGGCATAAAGATAAGGAAAGATGAGAAAAAGATGGTTTTTCTGCTGTCACTGGAGGGCAGCGGCGCTAAAAGCGGCGCTAAAAGCAGCGCTAAAAGCGGTTCTGTCAGCGGCGGGGATATGGGCGAGAAAGAGCTCTATTACGATATCAGCTCCGTGGGATTCCCTCCGAGAATAATCGTCAGGCTCTACGGGGTGCGAAGCGAAGACAGGACCTTCCGCTTTTTCAAAAATATAGAAATCCTAGGAGTTGTATCGAACCCCTTTACCAGCAGCTGGGTATCGGAGTATGTGATCTTCTTCGAGAACTGGGTTGTGGGAAGCGGCGAATACAGCAAGGAGGAAAAGCAGCTTCAGATGTGGTACGAGTTTTCGCCGCCCTTATACAATCAGGGTTACGGTGTGAGGATCGCAGATACGAGAATTGATCCTCTCCCTCAGGTGATAGAGATAATGCGTAATCTCACCGAATTCGGTCTCGACAACTACCTCCTCATTGCCCGGGACTACGAGACGGTGGTACTGGAATCTCCCTTCTATGCCACAAAGGAGGAGGCGGTCGGGTATATCGAGTCTCTCGAGAATTTCGGATACAAGGGAAAGCTTGCCATCAGGCAGTACAGTGATTTTCCGGTTCCGAACCGTTTCGACGTTGTGTCAGAAGTCGTGATCACAGGAGAAGACGACACAAATCTCCGGAACATAGTGGAAAGAGAGTGGAAACCGGAGAGGATCCATACACTGAGCTAC
>DATKZJ010000177.1:0-8971 GCA_035527995.1 Spirochaetota bacterium
GTCATATCTATACGTTCCGGAGGTACGGTGGGGGTACACAAGGTGATCTTCGGGCGGGAGAACCAGAAGATAGAGATTATACATAAGAGTAACTCGAGGTTTGTATTTGCAGCAGGGGCGCTGAGACTGGCAAAATGGCTCAATACGGTGAAACGCGGCTTCTACAGAATGGAGGACTACATCGACAGCCAGTTGAGCGCACACAAGGAGGGATGGATCGAGGATTAGCGCGCAGTCCTTACCGTATACTCCTATTAAAACACTACCGGGTCGTTATTCTGCTCCGCTGTTGTCCGGTTTGGGTGGAAACCACTTGCATGACAAGCACCCATCATTGAAAAGACGCTCACTGTTTTAAACAGCAGAGCAGCGAAGGCGTGCAGTTTAATTCATTCGGGGAGGGATAGGAATGGCTCTCTTTATTCACAAGAAGGAGCGATATATCGTTGAATATATGAAACAGCACGTCGATCTCGTCGTCGAGACTGTAAAGGAATATGTCAACGCTCTCTATCTATACCTCGAGGGTAAGAAGGAGGCTTCCAAGGAATACACGAAGCGGGTGCACAAGGTAGAGGAAGAGGCGGACAGTGTCAAACGTAAGATATCGCTGGAGATGTATAAAGGCGCGTTCATGCCTTCCCTAAGAGAGTCTCTGTTCGTCGCAATAGACTTCATAGACGATGTCGCAAATGAGGCTGAAACCGGGGGTGATCTGCTTACACTCACAGAACCGGAGGTCCCTGAACAGATAAAGGAGAACGTGAGGAAAATGGCTGAACTCACCGTGCAGTGCGCAGAAAGGCTTAAAGACGGCGTTTACAATCTGTTTGACAATATCGATGTTGTTTTCGAAGATATGAAAGCCGTGGAATAGCTTGAAGGGGAGGTGGACAAGTATGTATGGGAAACCCTCGATATGGTTTTCAAGCGGCTCAACATCGAAAAGTTCTCGGTGAAGCTGCTCCTGCGGGAGTTCATCCTCCGCCTGAACTCTATTACAAACAAGATGGAGGACGCCTCCGATAAGATCGATATCGTTGCATTGAGTACTAAGGCATGAGCACGGAATAGGGAGGAAGGGTGTACAGGCTTCTCGCTGGGGTATACCTCGGATGGGGGCTCGGGGCGAACGATGCAGCAAATGTCTTCAGTACAGGTGTCGCGACAGGAGTCGTCAGATATCGGACGGCAATTTTCCTGACAGCTGTCTTCGTAATGATCGGAGCGTACGTCGAGGGGGCGCGTGGGATCGCCACCTACGAAAGCTCTCCGACATGGATATCGGCAGCGCGTTCATCGCTGCCCTTGCAGCCGCAATTACGATCAACCTCCTGACCGTGCTGGCCCTTCCTGTTTCAACTTCTCAAGCCATTGTGGGGTCTATTATCGCGATAGGCATCACAAGCGGAACCCTCAACCATGCTGTGCTTCTCAAGATCCTTCTGAGCTGGTTCCTGAGCCCAATCGGCGCAGGAATCATATCCTACCTCCTGTACAAACTGCTGGGATGGCTCATAGAGGCCAGGGTAAAGAACATCAGGGTCTGGTCTCTTATCATGAAGATCGGATTCTACCTTGTAGGGATATACGGGGCATACACCCTCGGCGCAAACAACGTTGCAAACACCACAGGGATATTTGTCAAGGCAGGAATGGTGGACCTAAAAACGGCGCTTCTGGTAGGCAGCGGAACAATCGCACTCGGCGTACTGACCTACAGCAGAGGAGTCATGACTACCGTTGGTAAGAGAATTACCAGTATGAGCGACCTTGCCGCACTCACAGCCACGCTGGCAATGGACATTACCGTGCATATCTTTACCTGGGTCGGTGTACCCGTCTCTACCTCGCAGGCAATCGTGGGCTCAGTGGGTGGGGTCGGTCTCGTCAAATCTACTAGATCGATAGATCTAAAGGTAATAGGAAAGATAGGGGTCGGATGGCTCGGGACCATTGTACTGTCCCTGGCCTTCACAATCGCACTGCTCAAGCTCGGAACAGTTATATTTTAAGGTTCATCCAAAATACCTGTACAATCCAGGGAAATTGAGAAATACGGATCAGGGGCGAGATCGCGACTATCTATCGGAAGATCACGTCACAATATCCTGAGGATCGTTTTCGGTATATGAACAGCGGGTTTCCCAGATCGCCATAAGCGATAGCCGGTGTGCGTATGTAATAAGGCGAAATTCGAATATTAATTGGCACGATCTCTATATTCCGTCCGTTTTTAACTTCCGTTTTATGTAATCCTATACATAATCAACATCTATGGATAAAAACTCGACATGGGCTCTAATACATGTTTCTAACAAACCACCGTACATATTTTATTAATACTAAAAAGCCCGTCATTAAGCTTTTTTTCTGTCCGATCTGTGGGTTTTTATTCTTTTTGAATTCCATAATAGAAACTTACTATATGGCACCTTTAAGCGCACGCCGGTATAGTCCGCTAAGCGGTCAGCTGTACATCAGCGGTTTCCAGTAGGAATCGTCGTTGATCCTCTCTTCCAGATCAACCCCGTAAAACTGTGCGATAGGCTCCAGAATCTCGGGTGAGTTCTCGAAGACCTCTTTGACGGCGTTGCGCACGACAGCCAACCCTTCTCGATTTATCTTTCCCATCGGCTGTCTCGAAGGACCCGACGGCATGCCGAGGGCGTTCATCAGGGTCTTGGTAGCGAGAGGGTTCCTGAACCGGTCTTCCACGACGATCTTTTTTCCGTCAGGGAGCGTACGTTCGGACTTCGCTTTCACCGTTACTATGGAGAAAAGCGGCTTGAGCTTCTTTGCCAGGGCCAAAGCCCGGGTATCAGCCTCGCCTGAGCTGCCCTTCCGGAGCGCATCGACCATCTCTGTGACAGCTTTCGGTGCAATATTCGTGACCACCGAAATGGCTCCCTGGGCTGATATTGAACTTTTTTTCATCATCTCGTAGGTCTTGTCGTCGTCACCTGACATGATGTTCATCTGCGGCATGAGGCCCCTCTCCTCCTCCATCCTGGAGAGGTCTCCTGTCGCCTCCTTGAGTGCGATGACACGGTCGTATTCACCGGCCAGAACAGCGATGTCGACAGGGGAGATAGCCGTTCCTGTCCTTCCGGGGATAACATATATCACCACTTCGATCTCTCTGTACTCATCGAGTATCGCCCTGTAGTACTCGTCTCTGAGCTCGAGTGAAGAGGGGCCGTTATAGTAGCAGTCCACGAGAAGGACCTTGTTTACGCCGCTTTCGAGGGCATGCCCGCAGTGGGCCAATGCCTCCCTTGTGCAGTTCGACCCTGTTCCGGCGAGTATGCCGCACTTCCCTCCTGCAAATTTGTTTGCCTTTGTAATAACCTCGATGTGCTCCTGATTGCTCAGTGTCGGAGATTCGCCGGTCGTGCCGACTGCGAGAATTCCGGTGATGCCCTGGTCCACCTGGAACTGGACGTTCTTCTCGAGTCCTTCGTAGTCGATGCTGCCGTCATCCCTGAAAGGGGTGATCAGCGCTGTCCATGATCCATTGAAATCCGATCGAGGCATTGGAGTTCCCTCCCGTTTTAGGAGAAAGTACAAAAAAATAGGCCATTATGCAATAAAAAACTATGAGAACGGTCCATGCTGTGGTACATATAGCACTACAATAATATTAAAACGGAGGGATCATGGTTAAAAAGAGAAATAGTGAGGGTATTGTCTCAATGGGCGAGGGGTTACAGAGGCAGACGCTTGTTCACGGCGAGCGCACGCACCTCGTAAAGTTTATGCTTGGGAAGGGCAGTATCGTGCCTCTGCACAACCACCTGCATGAGCAGACAGGGCACCTTCTGAGCGGCAGTATGAGATTGACAATAGATGGCAAAAAGTACGATCTCGAAGAGGGTGACAGCTGGTGTGTTGGAGGCGACATTCCCCACGAAGCAGAGGTAATGGAAGATACCGTCATAATCGAGGTCTTCTCGCCTGTCAGGGAGGACTATTTCTGAGGTTTCTGAATCATTGGGGAAAATAGTTTCCTTCCAGCAGCAATAGATGGATTAAATCATTCCTTAGGAAGATCGGGCAGGGGCCGGCAAGCCCGAAAGCGGGATTCCTGTTCGTTTATTCAGTGCTACGGGGCTTTGTATTGATAAATCGTTACAAAAAAACAGGTGGGACTTTTTCTGTACGTCCGCAGTTTATGGTTCTGAAAGCTTAGATGCTTTATTTTCTTCTACGTGCATCGAAGTTTTCAAGCCTGTGTGCATATCCGGTCAAAAAAAAGGGTGCGGGGCATTTGCCCCGCACCCCTGATACTATTTATTTCGAGGTTTCGGCCTCGAGCTGTGACAGTACTTTCTTTAGTTCGTCAACATACTCCCCGTAACCTGCAAAATCACCCTGCTTTAATCGGTTCTGGGCTTCAGCGAAATAATTGTTAGCCTTGTGAATGAGATCGTCCACCCTGAAAACGGCTAAAGGAGTTACGCCGCCGGGTTCCTCTGCTGCTGCAAATTCTGCCGATTCAGGTGTGCGGGTACCAAATACCTTGTACAATGCTTCCTCCAGTGTCAAGCCTATGCCGATGCGGTCCTGGTAGCCGACAATGACCCGCTTCATCTCAGGAAGCTCGCTCTGCTCCGCCCTGAGGTATATAGGCTCCACGTAGATGAGTGAATCCTTAACAGGGATTACGAGAAGGTTTCCCCGAATGACAGAGGAGCCCTTCTGCCCCCACAGGGTGAAAAGCTGCGATATCTCTGAGTTCTGGTCTATTCTCGACTCGATTTGTAGAGGACCGTAGAGCAGTTTCTCCTTTGGAAACTTATACTCGACAATCCTTCCATAGCTTTCCGGGTCGCACATGGCTGCCATCCAGGCTAGCATGTTGTTTTTGTTAGTTGGAGTGAACGGGATGATGAGAACAAACTCCTCATTCTGGACATCATCTGGGAACTTGATGATAGTATAGTAGGGGATCATGTCGGTCTCGGACTGCTCATAGATCTCTCTCGGGGTTGTCCACTTGTCCTCCTTGTTGTAGAAGACCTGCGGGTCCGTCATGTGATATGTCGAGTAGAGCTCGGCCTGGACTGAGAATATATACATGGGATACCTGACGTGAGCAAGGAGCCCATCAGGCATTTCGCTTATATCCTTGAACATTCCCGGAAAGATGTTGCTGTATGTCTTTATGAGCGGATCGTTCGGATCGATGGTGTAGTAGTTAACGTCGCCGGTGTAGGCATCGACCGTTACCTTTATCGAATTTCTTATGTAGTTGTAACCGTCCTTGTATGGGCTGGAATACGGGAACCGGTCGGTGGTCGTATAGGCATCGAGGAGCCAGAAGAGCTTCCCGTCGTGCACCACGAGGTACGGGTTAGGATCGTACTTAAGAAACGGCGCGATCTTCGGGACCCGCTCCTGTATGCTTCTGTGGATCATTACACGGCTTTCGGGATTAAGGGACCCGGTGAAGATGATCTCGAGGCTCCGCAGCCGGATCGTAAGCCAGAGCTTCCTGAGGCCGTTCTTTATCGGGATTCCGCCCGTGCCCTGGTACTTCGTATACTCGTTTGCGTCGCCTTTCGGATAGTCGAACTCGGGCTGGTCCGTATTGACGATCACGTAGGGGATCGTCTCCTCTCCGTAGTATATCTCCGGACGGTCCATCTTCAGAGGTACTGAGATCTTGGGAGGAATGTCCATGGCGAGCAGTACCGGCAGGCCCTCTTCGCCGATCTCGTTTACCGGGGTCATCACGAATCCGTAGCCGTGCGTGTAGACGAGCTTCTGATTCACCCAGCGCTGCGCTTCCGGAGGAAGCTCATTGTAGTTTATCTCCCTCGCGGATAGCATGACCTGTCTGTATTCATCTCCGAAATGGTATCTGTCGACATCGACATCGTAGAAGTCATAGTAAAGACGAAATTCCTGGATCTGAGAGAACGTTAACTTGAGCGGACGGTGGTCCCAAAGCCTGATATTCTTCACTATTCCCTTTTCAGGGGAAAAATCCTCAGCACTAAGAGAGTCATTTACCGGGAACTGTTCCCTCTCGATTATATCCAGGTTGTAGCCGCGTCTCGTGAAGTTGATGTTGTTCTCTATAAACGGGAGCTCCTTGACGAGCTCGTTCGGTTTGACGGATATCTGCTGGACTATCCCGGGGACGATCCCGGTTATTACGATTGCCAACCCGATCAGAAGGCCGTACGCTATAAGAGGCTGCTTGAACGATCTCTTCTTTATACCGATAAAAGTCAGGACTGCAGCTAACAGAGAAACTGCGATCATGATGTAGTATCCGGGACGAGAGACCTTAACGTCGGTGAAACCCGCGCCGTAGATGATGCCTTTTCTCGAGTAGAGGATCATGAACACCTTCAGCAGGTAGTTCCACGCGAAGATTAGTGTGACGAGAAATAAAAGAGTGATAAGATGTTTTTTGCTCTGATCACTCGCGGTGAATTTGTTGTTTACAACAGTTATCTGGCCGGAGATGAGGTACAGGAGGCCTACAACAATGAATGTGAGGATCACCGTACCAAGGCTCCACGATTTGAGGAAATTGTATACCGGAAGGTTGAACACGAAGAAAGACACGTCCCTTCCGAATACAGGGTCCTTCAGATCGAACGAAGCCCTGTTGAGCAATTTCAGGACAAGGTCCCACTTGCTCGAGCCGTACCTTGCCATGATGAGTCCCATTATGAGGAGAACGACAGAAGCAACGATGATACTGACCTTTCTGTTCATCTCGATAGGGACGCCCGCCTGCTGTATCTTTATGGTCTGAATGTTTCCACGCTTGAAAGCGCGGAAAACGTTGAGCCCGGCGAAGATACAGAATATTGCAAAGAAGCCCCACCAGAGCCCTATTTTCGTCCAAAGTATCTTCACAAATACATTGAGAAAGCCCAGCTTGCCGAACCACACGAAGTTGAGCCAGATGTTCGTTCCTACAAACAGCGCGACAATAATAAGGACTATTGCCCCGATGAAGACTAGAACCTTGATACCCGTTTTCATTTGTTAACCTCTCATACTAAAGAATGTGTGTTGTTACAGAACAAGACAGGATCCGTTTTACGCAGATTTTTCTTCTTTCTTTTTCTCCCTCAGGGTTAGGGGATTCACCCGTTTTTTGATGACATCAGGTGTAACGACTATCTTTGATATATCCCGCCTGGACGGGATGTCGTACATGAGATCGAGCATGAAGCCCTCTAGTATCGATTTCAGGCCCCGCGCTCCTGTGTGCCGCGAGGTCGCCTCTTCTGCGATCTCTTCGATCGCTTCCTTTGTGAACTCAAGCTCTGCCCCCTCCAGCTCGAATATCTTCTGGTACTGTTTGAGGAGGGCGTTCTTCGGCTCTACGAGGATACGCTTCAGCGCTTCCTTGTCGAGATCGTGGAGAGGAGCCACAACAGGCAGCCTTCCCACGAATTCCGGAATGAGTCCGTAGCCGATGAGGTCGTCCGGATGAACGTGCTTCAGTATCTCATCAAGCTTTTTCTCTCCGCTCTTCTTGACGTCTGCGCCGAAACCGAGCGTTTTGTTGCAGATCCTGCGTTCGACAATCTTATCGAGGTCTACGAATGCACCGCCGCATATGAAAAGGATGTTTTTTGTACTGATCTTGATCATCTCCTGGTGCGGGTGCTTCCTTCCGCCCTGGGGCGGAACAGAGGCGACCGTTCCCTCGATGATCTTCAGGAGGGCCTGCTGGACCCCCTCTCCCGATACATCTCTCGTTATAGAGGGGTTCTCGCTCTTGCGGGAGATCTTGTCGATTTCGTCTATATATATGATGCCGACCTCGGCCTTTTCTATGTCATCACCCGCATTCTGGATTAGCTTGAGAAGGATGTTCTCGACGTCCTCGCCGACGTATCCCGCTTCAGTGAGAGTCGTCGCATCGGCTATGGTGAACGGAACATTGAGGCGCCTCGCGAGCGTCTGGGCGAGCAGGGTCTTTCCGCTGCCTGTCGGCCCTATGAGGAGCACATTGCTCTTCTCGATCTCGACATCATCCTGGCTGCGGCTTCCGAGGAATGAGATCCTGCGGTAGTGGTTGTATACCGAAACTGCGAGGTTCTTTTTCGCATAATCCTGACCAATCACATACTGATCAAGAAACTCCTTTATCTCGGCAGGCTTCGGGAGGTTTTCCATGGCAAAAACGGGTCCCTGGGTTTCCTCTCCGAACATGATGTCGCTGCAGAGCTCCACACATTCATCGCATATGAACACCCCGCCGGGACCGGCAACCATCTTTCGTACCTTGCTCTGGTCCTTTCCGCAGAAGGAGCACACCTTGCGTTCGATATCGAGGTTCTTGGGCATATTCTATCCTCTTAATAGATGCATTTGCAACATGGCAGCGGCAGGTAAACAATAATTTACCCGCTCAATATTAATTATTGTTTTACAACAATAACTATTAGTCGCAGGTAAAAAATTACCTGCTCCATAATCATAAATGATTATCGGCATGTTAGTAATGCCTTCGTATCAATTTATAGCACATAACGGGTCAAAAGTCGAGCATTTATAGGGTGCAATGATAAAGCCCCGCCGGCTTTACTTCTTTTCAGGCTTATGTCTCAGGAGGACCTCATCAACGAGCCCGTAATCGACCGCCTCTGTCGCGGACATATAGAAGTCCCTGTCCGCGTCGCGGTGAATGGTCTCGCGTTTCTGACCGGTGTGATTGACCAGTATCTCCTCGATCAGCTCCCGGTTTCGGATGATCTCCTTGGCTGCAATCTCTATGTCGGTTGCCTGCCCCTGAGCGCCGCCGAGAGGCTGATGGATCATGAGTCTCGCGGTAGGCAGCGAGTAACGCTTTCCCTTTGCGCCGGCGCACAGCAGTACGGCAGCCATGCTTGCGGCCTGCCCGATGCATATTGTCGAGACGTCGGGTCTCACATACTGCATCGTATCGTAGATTGCGAGGCCCGCGGTGATGAATCCGCCGGGGCTGTTCAGA
>DATKZJ010000178.1:0-9165 GCA_035527995.1 Spirochaetota bacterium
GCAGAGTCTCCAGGAATAGACTATTGGTCTGTCGCAATGAACGATACCCACAAGGGCTACGATTATCCAAAACAGGTCCGTTTTGAAGTCTACCAGAACAAATTGCAGGAGTATCAGCTTGCCGCCGATTTCCTCAATATGAACCGTGTTGAACTGGTTTGCCTGCAACACGAGTTCGGAATATTCGGCGGTAATAACGGTAGTCATGTGCTGGCACTGCTGAAAAACCTGCATATGCCAGTGGTTACGACGCTGCACACGGTTCTCCAGGATCCCGATCACGGGGAAAAAGCCGTAATGAAGGAACTGCTCCGCATTTCAAACAGATTCATTGTCATGAGCAAAATGGCCGTTGAGATGATCAAGTCCCGGTATTCGGTCGACGAGGATAGAATCGTATTCATCCCTCACGGAATTCCTGACACTCCGTTTATCGATCCCAGCTACTACAAAGACCATTTCGGTGTTGAGGGAAAGAAGGTAATCCTTACGTTCGGCCTCCTACACCCGGGGAAAGGAGTTGAACACGTTATCGACGCACTGCCCGAAGTCATCGACCGCTATCCGGAAACGGTATATCTCATACTCGGGGCGACACATCCCCATGTGAAAAGGGAATCAGGAGAATCCTACCGCATTTCACTCCAGCAGAGGGCCAGACGACTTGGTATCGAAAAGAACCTCATCTTTCACAACCGCTTCGTGAGCCTGGAAAAACTGTGTGAATTCCTGATCTGCGCCGACATCTACATAACCCCCTACCTGAACAAGGAGCAGATTACCTCCGGAACCCTGGCCTATGCCATGGGGGCTGGAAAAGCGATTATCTCCACGCCTTACTGGTATGCTGAAGAGATGCTTGCCAACGGAAGGGGAAGGCTGGTGCCTTTCGCGGATTCAAGCGCCGCGGCTGAGCAGATTCTCTATCTGTTCGACCATCCTGTTGAGCTGAATGCCATGAGAAAGCGCGCGTACCAGTTCAGCCGTGAGATGGTATGGCAGAAGGTGGCAAAGGCCTATCTCGGTGTGTTCGCAGAGGTGAAGCAGGAACCGTCCAAAAAAACATACCCGGCATATCCTGTAAGGCCTCTTATAGAGACGTCAATCGACCTTCCGGAGATAAAATACAACCATCTTCTGCTGCTCACAGACGACACCGGTGTGCTTCAGCACGCACGGTTCATGATTCCCAACCGGGTGCACGGGTACACGGTTGATGATAACGCCAGAGCACTGGTAGCCGTGATGCTGGCGCGTGATACTGTGAACGACGCCAGCATGCTTGAGACCCTGAGCTACCGGTACCTGGGGTTTCTCGAATACGCCTTCGACGAGAAGGTCAGACGGTTTCGGAACTATCTGTCGTACAGCCGCAAGTGGAACCATAAAACGGATTATGAAGAATCTCATGCGAGGGCTCTCTGGGGGCTCGGTGTGACGATTGAAAAATCGGACAAAGACAGCCAGATCGGAATGGCAATGGACCTGTTTGAACGCGCACTTAGCGCATGCGATGGATTCCGTTTTCCCCGCGCAATCGCTTACGCGCTGCTTGGTATCGTCTGCTACAGCCGCCGTTTCCGGGGCGACCGGAACACCAGGAGCTTCGAAGAGCAGCTCACCGAACGTCTGCTGGATCTATACAGCAAAAACGCGACCGAAGAATGGCCATGGATCGAGCAGACCGTCACGTACGATAACGGAAGAATACCTCAGGCCATGATTGCTGAGGGACACGCGTGCGGGAATGAGAGCCTTCTCAATTCGGGCCTCCGGTGCCTTGACTGGCTTTTAAAGATTCAAAGAGATGATTCCGGCCACTTCGTGCCGATCGGAAACCGGGGATGGTATAAGCGGGACGGAAGAAGGACGCGTTTCGATCAGCAGCCTGTGGATGCGGGGTCCATGGTCGAAGCCTGCACAGAGGCTTATAGCGCTACCGGAGAAAAAGTATGGGTGAAGGAGGCCGTTAACTGCTTTGAATGGTTTCTGGGGCGAAACGATCTGCAGACTCCGATCTATGATTACACTACCGGCGGATGCCGCGACGGTCTTGGATCCAACGGAGTCAACCAGAACCAGGGAGCGGAATCCACGCTGGCGTGGCTTTTGGCGCTCATCACTATGTATCATTGCCGGGCCCTGATGGTTGCCACACCACAATGAACCTTATCGGATACTGCGCTGCCGGGAAAGAAGAGAGGGGTGTACTATCCCGGCACAAACTGGGGGACCGATCCATTGAACGCACAGAGCGCCGCCGTTATCGTTGCTCACCCTGACGACGAAACACTATGGGCGGGCGGTACCATCCTGATGCACCCGGATGTCCGCTGGACGATCATTACCCTGTGCAGGAAATCCGATCCGGACCGTGCCCCTAAATTCCTCAATGTTCTGGAGCGGCTCGGTGCAACCGGCGCGATGGGAGACCTGAACGACGGCCCGGAACAGACCCCTCTCAAACCTCAAGAGGCCGAAAATACAGTTCTTTCTCTTTTGCCGCCTGGTGCTGGTTTTGACCTCATTCTTACCCACAGCCCCTTCGGTGAATACACGGGACACCGGCGGCACGAGGAAACGGGTCACGCTGTTCAATCCCTCTGGCTTGGCAAGAGACTTCGGACTCGTTCCCTGTGGCTGTTCGCCTACGAAGACGGAAATAAAAGCTATCTTCCCAAAGCGATTGAATCAGCGCACATGCAGACATCGCTTCCGTACAATATTTTCGAAAAGAAATATCGTATTGTCACCGACGCCTACGGTTTTTCACCGCAAAGCTACGAAGCGCGCACTACTCCGAGGCAGGAAGCCTTCTGGTGCTTCCGCACTCCGAAAGAGCTCGCAGAATGGCTGGATCGAGGAGGAACAAAGATATGAAAGTGCTGATGCTGTACGTTTACCCTCCCCCGCCCGGGGGACTTTCGACGCAGGGAGATATGCTGTTCCGCGGATTGCGCGAGCAGGGAGTGGACACGCACGCCGTTCACTTCGAATCAGCCCAGGAGAAGGAATGGTACTACCGCTGGTTCAAACCGGACATCGCCGTTGGTGTCGGGTACTGGGGATATACACCCCATCTTGTCATCCATCCTCAGCGGTATGGGATCCTGCCAGTTCCATGGTTGGTAGCGGACGGTTTTGTCGCAAGGTATCATGAAATCCTCAACAACCTTCCCCTAGTTCTGGCAACGTCCAACTGGGTCAAAGAAGTCTATATCCGTGACGGTCTCGACGGCGGCAATATTGAGGTGCTGCCTGTAGGCTGTGATACCGATGCGTTTGAGCCGCGTGATCCTGGCGACCCGAAGATCATAGCGGTACGGGAAGCCCTCGGTGTGGCACCGGACGAGATCATGATTCTCACTGTCGGCGGCGATGCAGCGTCCAAAGGCGCCCAGGAAGTGATGCAGGCGCTGGCCCTTATCGGTGACGAAGTCCCGAAGTGGAAATACGTCTGTAAGGTGTGGCCCCAGCCGCGTACCATAAAACAGAACCTCCTTGATCTGCAGCTTGCGACACAGCTCGGCATCGAAAAAAAAGTGGTGTATACCACCAACGTGGTTTCCAGAAATTTTATGCCGTATCTTATCGGCGCCTGCGATATCTACGCTGCACCGTCACACCTGGAGGGATTCGGCATGCCTCAGGTCGAGGCCGGCGCCTGCGCTAAACCTGTCATCGGCATCAGGGCAATGGCAATGCTCGACACCCTTGTTGACGGCAAGACCGCATATCTCGCAGGCGTGGCCCGGGAGATCTTTCGTAAGGATCTAGAAATCGATATCGGGGGTGGGGAACATCGAAGGCAGGTAGCGTTTCAGACCCCGAGGACCGTGGATTATCGGCCGAACGTGCAGGACATCGCCGAGTACTTGAGAAAGCTCCTGCGTGACGAGGAGCTTCGCCGAACCATGGGCCTGGCAGGCAGAGCGCACGTAGTATCCAAGTTCGATTATCATGTCGTCACCAGCCGATTTATCGAAATGATCGGCAAACATCTGGGAGGATCGTGAGGTGGAGTCCGAACTCAGCGACCGCATCAATAAAGCCAAGACAGTTGCCTTGGAAGTGCTTCTGCACAACAGCAGAGGGCCGTATCACGGACTGCCCCGGACCGCAGGATGGGGGTACCCCGAACCGTATACGAGGGACATGATGATCGCTACGCCGGGGATCCTCGTCTCGAAACACGAGAGGCTCATCAGTACCCATCGAAAGGTGCTGGAAACACTGGCCCGAAATCAGAGCCCCCATGGGCACATCCCTTCACTCGTCCATGACCCGGACGACCGCGGCGCAAGCGATACGACACCGCTCTTTCTTCTGGCCGCGGCGCTGTTCCGCCTTGAAACAGGAGATAAAACCTTTCTTCAGGAGGCAGTAGAAAGAGCTCTCGTCTGGATGACGTATCAGAGCCCCGACGATCGAGTTCTCGTGGCCCAGCTCCCACCCAGTGACTGGCGGGACGAGCAGTGGGTAGTCGGATACGGGCTTTTCGTCAACACGGTGATCTATGGCTATCTGAAGTTTTTAGGTGAAACGAAAAAAGCCGATACTGTGCGCGAACTCATGACCAAGTTTACCGTTCGAGGCGGTGTTCAGCAGCGCCACGTCCATGAGGGCCTGCGGGTACCGCACAAACCATACTACGCAATGTGGTCCTATAAAGTTTACAACAACGAACGCTTTGATCTTCTCGGAAACAGCCTTGCCGTGCTTACGGGTCTCGCCTCTCCGTCAAGGACACTCAGGCTGATCTCATGGGTGGAGGATGAGTGTACGGCACTCCGAAAAAACGGAGACCTGGCAGTCGAGCTTCCCCCGAACCTCTTCCCGTACTTCAAGCCGAAGGACCCGGACTGGAGGAGGAGATATGATCAATACAACCGGCCCGGGGAGTATCACAACGGAGGCATCTGGCCGTTCGTATCGGGATTTTACATCGCTGCGCTCGTTGCTGCAGGACGGTACAGATTGGCGGAACAAAGGTTGGAAGTACTCACAGATCTGGTCCAAAAGAAGCGGGAAGCGGCGGTTGATTTCGGTTTCAACGAGTGGTACAAGGCACAGGACGGTCTTCCGAAAGGGCAGGACTGGCAGACCTGGTCGGCCGCCATGTACCTCTACGCTGCGACCTGCGTAGAGCAGAGGCGCACTCCGTTCTTCGATGAAATCAGGACTGCAGTGTGAATGTGACAGGCTGACACAGTGATATCCTTCCTGTTTTCAACCACCCCGGCGTCCCGATAGAGCGGGAGTGTCGAACTTAGGATCCGGCGCCTTCCGCACGCTGTTCGAGTCCCATCTCTCCCAAATCCCGCCCTATTTTGTCTATCAGAATTATTCGAACAACACCTGTAATCGAGAACAGATACTACAGCTGACTGCGGGACCGATTGTACCAACCTAACCCCCATTCCTTATGTGCAATCGTAATAGGGAGGTCAATACCCATTCATTTACAAAGGAATGGGTATTTTGGCTCTTTTTTCACCGTAAACTTTATTTTTTACAGCTGCGAGGGTCATCATTAAAATCCCTTGCTATGCAATCTGATTGCATAGCAATCTGATTGCAGCAATCTTTGAGAAAACCGTACTAACCGGTTTATTAATAGAGAATACGTCTGCAACATAAGATACGGGACGAAGGATGGTACCATGACAACCGAGGCCGATACTGTCATAGAGTCAAGCCCCGCCGTTTTAGCTGTTTATTGGAGGAGCGTGATTACAGACCCGCTCCACTAAAGGCTCATCTATTCTGCAATATGATATCTCCGGTCAGTGTCGCTCTGCAACTCCCGGCGGCCAAAGCTCAATACCCCTTCATTACACATGAATAACCTCACATAACGTATTGGATATATGGTTAAAAGATGTTACAATATTTAGTATAAACAGGAAAAGGCTGATATATGAGCAAGCCGCACCTTCCACCTGACCTTGTCGAGAAACTGGAAAGCCAGAACATTGACCAGGAAAAGCTTGTAGGACAGAAGAAGCTTACCGTGATGTTCGTTGACTTGAGGGGTTTCTCGATAATCCTTGAAAAAATGAATGCAAAAAGTGTCCTCAAGATACTGGATATATATTTCCGGATGATCGCATCGATTGTAAATGAGTATAATGGAATTGTTGACAAGTATATAGGCGACGGTTTGATGGCCGTATGGGGCCTTCCCCAGGAGAGCACAGCCGATGTGTACAAAGCGATCTGTACCGCCATCGAGATCAGGACCGGGATGTTCCGCCTCCTGCCGGAACTGGTCAAGATAGGAGTTGTTCCCCTGGAAACCGGAATCGGTATTGCAACGGGGATGGCTGTCGCGGGATTTGTCGGACCGCCATTAAGGAGAGATTTTACCCTCATCGGGCAATGTATAAACCGTGCGGACCGCCTGCAGTCGATTGCCTCAAACAACCGGGTCTTCACCGATGAAAACACAAAAGTAGAGATACTACCGTATTCATATCTCATTAAGATTCCTAAAACATCCCATACGACCGTACTCCCCGATGAGGAAATATATGAAATGGAAGGAATTTATGAGTTTGATATGGAGCATGACAGTAAAAGGAAGCATCCCCGGGTGAAGGTGGCAAAAGTTGGAGGCATAACCCAACTCTCTTCTCAACAGCGGAAAGCCGCGCTCATTAAAAGTATAAGCGAGGGAGGTCTGGGAATAGAGATTCATGACCTTGAAGATTTCACCCTGGGTGTCGGTGAGGAGGTGGTGATCGATTCAAAAACATTCGGGTTAATGAGCAATCAGGAGGCAAGGGGCCTTATCGTTCGAAAAACGGAACTGTCGGGAGGGGGAATTTTCCGGATAAAAACCTGGGACATCGGTATAAAGGCCTTGAACCTTTCAGAGGCAATCAAAGGTAAGCTGCACAAGATGTCTCTGCAGAAAAATTCCGCTGTGAAGTATTTAAACAGGTGAGCCGCGATAACGGCATTGGGATTGTCATGAGAGGGGATCATCCTTCTTTTTTCCGGATTGAAAGAACTGTACTGATTGACATTCTCCTGTCTTCGACTTATCATGAAATCGAGGCGGCAGATACAGCCCGAATGCTCCGCCTCATTGCCTAACCAACTGGTGTGTTTTGTATCTTCATTCAAATAAAAAAGCCGGAAGGGGTAGCAGAATGCTTGCCAAGTTTGCCGCTGTATTTTTTATAGTCCTATTTATCTTTGTCGGTGTATTCGCAGACAGCCAAAAAGATGAATATTCAGCAGAAAAGCTTAAGGAAATTACCGTTGAGATCCATCACTGCGCATCGTGCGGGTTTCGATCGAAGGCCGCCAAACTGGCCGATGAATTGAAAAAGGAATTCGGTATTGAAGCCGCACTTGTCACAGGTGAAGTCGGAAGCTTCGACGTTTTTATAAACGGAGAATTACTGTTCTCAAAAAGCGAGGCAGGGCGGTTTCCAAACCCCGGAGAGATTGTACAAAAGATCGATGAGTATCTGAAACAGTGACTTTTTCCTTCTGTTAGACAAAGGAATTTCAGCTCGATCGTCCCGCATACAAATTATCATATGGCACGACCGTGTAAAAGCATTAAGACCGGCTTCCGTTACCCTTCATCAACAGCGAGGTAGATACCGCTCGAGGGAGGTGGTGAAGGCATGAAATTCGATTCTATTTTAATGACGATCCTTCTATCCGTTCCATATCTTATAATACTGATACAAAGGAATTTTCACTTCGATGAAATACCAGCCGATTTAATCCTCCAGACTTTGAACGGATTGCTTCTGACAAGACTCTACTCTTTCTATCAACAATCGAAAAATCCCGTGGCGTCCGAACAGGATAAAACCATAATACCCGAGCATAAAAATACGCCGTATCAAAATACGACGCTGCTCGATTTAATTCTGAACCTTTTCAAAGAAGATCTTCATAGAAAATAGATAAGGATGCTGCTTTCAAGCCGCAGCCTGTGTACAGCAGCTGCGAGCTCAGCTCTCCTAAAGGCCTTCTCTATCGATCCTGTTGACAAATAATCATAGGGACATTAACGTCTTTTCTAAACATCATTGTTCTCAACGGGGGAAAACATGCCTCGAGCTGATTATCTCTCCAAGGAAGAGCTCGTGGCCTATTCGAGGCAGATCGTCCTCGACGAGATAGGCTACGAAGGTCAGGCAAGGCTCCGTCAGGGGAGGGTCGTGCTGGCCGGCGTCGGGGGACTGGGAACACCGGTTGCGCTTCAGCTTGCCGCCATGGGAGCAGGACACCTGAAGATCGTCGACAGAGACATTGTCGCCGTTTCGGACCTCCATCGGCAGTACATCTATGATACGGAGTCGGTCGGGCTCCCGAAGGTTGAAGCGGCTGCTTCAAGGCTTGGGGCACTGAATCCCCGAATAGAGATCGAGCCGGTACCTATCTCTATTCGTCGGTGGAATGTGGAGGAGCTCCTAAGGGGGGCCGATCTCGTAGTGGACGGCCTCGATTCGATAGAGACGAGATACCATATAAACCGGGCATGCGTGAAGCTCGGTATCCCCTACGTGTACTGCGGGGCCATCTCGACGGATGCCAATGTGACTACCATCATACCGGAAAAGACCCCCTGTCTCGAATGCTTTATGCCCGATCTGACCGACGGCGAGCTGCCCAAATGCGCGCTTGTCGGCGTTTACACGCCTGTTCTCGGAATAGCTGCAAGTATCGAGGTCTCAGAGGCTGTGAGGATACTCACCGGAAAAAAACCTGTATTCGCTGGCACACTGCTCTATGTCGATGCAGCGAGCTGTTCTTTCATGAGGGTATCTCTATCGCGGGACGAGAACTGTCCGGTATGCGGAAAAGGAACCCGAAGTCCGAGAAAGATAGAGGAAAAACCGATAGAGGTACAGTGCTCGAGGAGCGGCAAGAGGACCTTCTCGCTGACACCGAACCGGTGGCTGGAAATCGACACGAATGATGCTTCTCGAAGACTGCACGAAAAGGGATGGAACGTTGAAAAAAAAGGCACACTTGGGGTGACCCTGAAAAATGACGACGGGCTCGTATTGTGTCTTATGAAAACGGGTGTGGCCGTAGTAGAAATTCCCCCGGCCCGAAAAAACTCAAATGTCGATCCCACCTCACTTTTTCGGGAGCTGATAGTCGATACGCTCAAGCTCGAGCGTAAAGCCT
>DATKZJ010000179.1:0-9197 GCA_035527995.1 Spirochaetota bacterium
CCCCTCTCGAAAAGCCTCCTCGGCACACCCTAGTACCGATTCCCATATCTCCTTCGGATCGTGCTCCACCCACCCCGGATTCGGATAGATCTGCCGTATCTCCCTGTACGCCATCGAGTGGATCCCGCCTTCGTGGTTGAAAAGTATTACCCGAGTGCCTGTAGTCCCCTGGTCTATCGAAAGTATGTACCCTTTCTTCATCTCTCATCTCCTCTTTTCAACACAGCATCTTTAATGCCGACCCTCATGAGAACCGTTGCATTTGCGGAAACCGCCCCGCGGAAGCCGCCCCTCAGTACCGTAAAGCCGCCCGGGAGCTCTGTAGTTAAGAATTCTATCGCCACGTTCCCCTGTCATTCCCGATTATTTGGTATTATCGGCACCGGACCCAAACCGTCATAATCTGTACCAGCAGCAGCAAGCTATCATATCGACCGCCCTATATCATCGAATAACCGCCGTCAACAATGAGGGTCTGGCCTGTGCAGTAATCAGAATCCGACGAGGCGAAGTAGAGCACAGCCCCCAGGAGGTCGGTCGTCCTGCCGAGTCTCTTCATCGGTATACTCTGTGTTACCTGCCGCGTCCATTCGGGATCCTTCATGGCCTGCTCTGCCATTCCGGTGTCTGTTGTACCCGGGAGAACAGCATTTACCTGAATGTTATAATCTACAAGTTCGAGCGCAAACACCTTTGTCATCGTCAAGACGGCACCTTTCGTCGAGCTGTAGGCGCAAAGACCGGCCTGCCCTCCTATGGCAGCGATTGAGGAGATGTTGATTATCTTCCCGCTTTTCTGCTTCTTCATCTCCTTTGCGGCCGCCTGCGCGCAGAAAAACAGCCCCTTTACGTTCACCGCGAGGAGCTTGTCCCACATCTCTTCCGTCGTCTCCTCCACAGGAGCCGTAAAGAGAATCCCCGCATTGTTAACGAGAGCGTCGATGCTCCCATACGAACGTACCGTGTCGGCAACCATCTTTTCAGCATCCTTCTGGATGCTCACATCCGTACGCACGAACATCGCTTTACCGCCTGAACTGTTTATCTTCTGTACGACGGGTTCTCCTCCCTTTTTATCCAAATCGGCGACAACGACCTTAGCACCCTCCTTGGCAAGTCCCTCCGAATATGCCACGCCGATCCCGTTTGCCCCTCCTGTTACTACCGCGACTTTTCCCTCCAAGCGCAACATGGCTTCCTCCTTTTTATTCACCTGATGTCCAGGTTTTTTTCTCCTCTTTGCAAAAAGACTCATTCCGGAAGCAAAAGGTAAAGAAGATCCACACACCGGTTCTTCTTACTATTCTTACTTTCCTCTCGCTCGAGCGTATCCTCCCTCCCGAAACGGTATCCTCAAGCACGACAGTATAGTTTTTTCTTATTTCGGTACCCCCAAAAAGGAGTACGATTGCTGAAAAAGACAAACTTTCTTATAGCGCTTTATTACGATCATGGAAAGCGCTATAAGAAAGGAGGAATAGACGACAAACCATAGCGGTCTTAGTACAGAACCGACTGCCATCGTGACGCTCGCTTTTGAAATATAGGAGAACGGTGAGATCCACTGGCTTGACTTAAGGATGAGGGGCAGCCCCTGCCTGATATAGAGAAGGAATAGTAATATGGAATCCGGAGGGATCCTCAAACAGCAGGCTTACTGCCACTTGGAAACTCGCCAAAAGGACGAATACCCCCACGAAAAGGAGCACAGAACTCCGTATATGTCTTGCCGCTTCCCAAACTATCTTTCTAAAACAGGAGCTCCTCCTTTTTCCAGTAGCAAAGATCGACAGATTAAACTATTGATGCACCTCAACTGATTGTTCAGATAGAAACAGAAGTTGTACACATTTAAACATGCAGGGAAACTGTTGTCAAGAGATTTTTAGGAAATTAAGCAGTTGTAAGATTTTTGCCATCAATCCGGGCCTTGAAAACTGATGATGGTCCTCATCCCCTTGCCGCTCGCGGCGTAACCGAACGCTTCTTCTATCTCGTCTATCATGAACCGTCTGCTCACAAGGGGCTTTACATCTATCCTGTTGTCCGAAATAAGTGAAAGAGCCCTCTCATACTGGGCAACCGTCGAGCCCGTTGTCCCTGTCAAGACTATGCTGTTGTAGTGCAGTAGATTTGTATCGAGATCGACCGAATCGCTTCCCTTCGGAAGGCCTCCGAAAAGGCACACCCTCCCCTTCTTCGCTGCGAGACGGAGCGATAATCTCTGGATGTCCGGAACCGGGCATGCCGTAATCACCACATCAGCGCCTCTTCCTCCTGTATGATCCATAACAGCCTCGAAGAGGTCCTCTTCCTTAGAATTGATAACAACGTCAGGATTAAATCTCCAGGCAAATTCGAGCTTTTCAGGGGCGATGTCAGCAATCATGAGCCTGCCGGCACCTGCGAGCCTCTGGAGCTGGAGGTGCAGCAGGCCGATAGGCCCGGCCCCGACAATGAGAACGTAGTCGCCGGGAACCGTTCTTACAGACTCGAATCCGTTGTAGCAGCACGCAAGAGGTTCAGCCAGGGCGGCCTCCTCGAAACCGGTACCCTCATCGAAAACAACTATGTTCCCCTGAATGACCGCCATATCTTCTATCTTCACATACTCGGCAAACGCACCGTCCATGGTAATCCCGAGACAGCGGTATTCCTGACAGAGGGAGATCAATCCTTTTCTGCAAAATGTGCACCTTCCGCACCCGATATTCGGCTCAACCCCCACCCTCATACCTATTTCATAGCCTCTGACTTTTTTGCCGACCTCGACGACCTCTCCGGAAAATTCATGCCCCAATATTCGCTCATCACCCTCTTTTAAAGCGTGATGTCCATGATTGTATATTTTTATATCAGTGCCGCATATCGACGCAGCCCTCACCTTAACGAGCACATCGAAGTCCCCGATTTCCGGGGTCTTTACTTCCCTGCAGTCGATCTTACCGATATCGCTGTATATGCCGGCCAGCATTGTAAGCTCCTGCGGTTGGATTCACTGAGACATTTAACACCCATTTCTCACAAGCAGCCGTAAGTATCAGGAATGGGTGTTAGATCCCATTTCTCACAAGCAGCCGTAAGTATCAGGAATGGGTGTTTCAATCCCCGTTTCTCATGACCAATAGCAAACTGTAAGTAACGTGGCTTTTGGCGCTTTGCTCACCGTACACCAAAATCAAATACTACAAGATCATAGTTTCAACTCTTTTGTGAGAAAACCGCACTAATACGCCCCTTCGCTCTTTTCTCCGGTTACTATCTTTACGCTCGCGCTCGCGCCTATCCTCGTCGCACCGGATTCGATCATCTGCTTCGCATCCTCGAACGATCTCACACCGCCCGCAGCCTTTATACCCATGTCAGGTCCCACAACCCTTCTCATCAGCGCTATGTCCCGTGCCGTTGCACCTCCTTTTGCAAACCCTGTCGAGGTTTTCACGTAATCCGCACCGGCCTTTTTGGACAGCTCGCACGCGATAACTTTTTCGTCATCGGAGAGAAGGCATGTCTCGATAATCACCTTTTTCACTGTTGTCGCCCTGCACGACCTCATAACCGACCGGATATCCTCTTCAACTGCATGAAGGTTCCCGGACTTCAAGGCGCCGATGTTTATCACCATATCGATCTCCGAGGCACCGTTCCCGACAGCATTTCTCGCCTCGAAACCCTTTGTACGGCTGTCCATTGCTCCGAGGGGAAACCCCACGACACAGCAGACCTTCACATCCTTTCCCCTGAGCCTGCGGGCGCAGGAATCGGCCCAGTACGTGTTCACGCAAACAGAGCAAAACCCGTACTCCACTGCCTCGTCGCAGAGCTGCTCTACCTGGCTCCGCTGTGCATCCGGCTTCAACAGTGTGTGGTCGATATAGGGGGCCACATCCGCCGGAACATTGATCACGCCCAGCGTCGAGGTAACCCTGCTCGCCCCGCCTTCGAGGATATTTTTCACACTCTCTGTGTTCTTTGTAACACAGAGGTTGCAGAACACACATGCCTCAGATGTGCCGGTACATACGGGGCTGTCGATTGCTGAAGCCCCGGCCTGAATCCTGCTCAATACCTCGCGGGTTATCAAGTCTACTATTTGTTTCTGATCCATATCACTGCCTCTAAGTTTTTATTTCAATACATAAGAACTCTAACACCCATTTCTCATCAGTAGCAGCAAGTATTAGGGATGGGTGTTTTGGCGTTTTTATCACCGTACATATATTTACAAATACTACCATATCACAGTTTCACCTTTGTGAGAAAACCGCATTTGACCCATTTCTCCTCAGTAGCAGCAAGTATTAGGGATGGGTGTTAGACCCATTTATCATATCCTATCGTAAATAGCAAGGTCAATACCCATTCCTTTACGAAGGAATGGGTATTTGTGGTTTTCTCTACGATAAATTTTATTTTTGCATATCATTATCTTATACTACCGGGTCATCATTGAACTCCGAGTCTTTGCGGCTTTTGAGAAAACCACACGGAGGTCAAACGCCCCTTTCGAGGGCCATGATCTTGTTCACCCTTCTCCAGTGGCGGCCGCCTAAAAATCTCGTTTCAAGCCAGACCTTTACCATTTCACACAGCTCGTCGCTCGTATGAAGAGGTCCTCCGAGCGTGAGAACGTTCGCGTTGTTGTGCTCCCTCGAGTTGATCACGGTCTTAATGTTATAGCACATAGCAGCCCGGATCCCCCTAATCTTGTTGCACGCCATGGAAGAACCGATACCCGCCCCGTCTATCATAATCCCCCGTTCGCACTCACCGCTTGCCACTTTTCGGGCAACCTTCACCGCGAAATCGGGATAATCGACAGACTCACTGCTGTCCGTACCCACATCAGTCACCCTGTACCCGAGAGCCTTCAGATAAACTTTGAGAGCCTCTTTGGCATCAAGGCCGCCGTGGTCCGCTCCCAGTGCGACCCTTCTCACGTTATCTTTCGTATTTAACGATGTTTCTCTCTTCGCTTCAGGCGATGTGGACATATGAAGGCCGCTTACCACGTTTTCAACGATCCTCGTAATCTCCTCGCTCTCCACAAGCACCTCCTTACCCTGTCTATCCTCTATTTACCTCGTCCACGATACCTGCAATCACACAGCGGACAGGGGCCGCAGGGTCATCAATTATAACCCTCGCCGAGTTCCCCTCGTCTATTACCAGTACGGTGTCTCCTGTCCCGGCCTGAACAGTATCGATAGCCAGCACCATTTTTCCGGACGGTTTTCCTTCCGGGTCAACGGGCCGGACAATGAGCAGCTTGTACCCTTTGTATATATCCAGCTTTATTGTCGAAACGACGGTGCCGATGACTCTTCCCAGTATCATCTTATTCCTCTGTATTCACGTGATCGACGATTCCCATGATGGTGGCATCGGAGGGATTGAACCAGTTCTGCATTCCCAGAGCAGCCTCACGTCCACCCTCATAGAACACGATGTCACCGGGCCCCGCCTGAACCGTATCGCAGGCGATGAGAGGAGTCCCTGTCTCTTCCAGGTTCTCGTCCAGCGGCTGCACGAGAAGCAGCTTGACCCCTTCCCATGATTCCACCTTCTGGGTACACACGACATTACCCACAACCTTTCCAAGCTTCATACTCGCCCCCGTTCAAACGATCCTGAAGTGACCTATGAGAGAACAGCGGCGTTCTCTCGTAAAGTCTCTCGTCCTCGTGAGTCCTTCCCCGGTCGGACTCGCTATCGTAAAGGAGGTATACCCTGCGCCCCCGTACCCCAGCCCGCTGTAGTTGGGTCCGTTCTTCACGAAAATCGAGCAGTTCATCACCTTTGCCATCCTCGAGAGGTTGTCGATGTTCTTCGAATGTATGCTCGCGGTATGACGGAAGCCGTGCTCGCACTCCACGGCGAAGTCGATCGCCTCATCCGCGTTTGTCATTCTCACAATCGGTATCACCGGCATAAGCTGTTCCGTCCACACGAGCGGGTGGTCCTTTCCAACCTCACAGAGAAGGATCTTCGTCCGCGGATCTATGGCAAGCCCTATCTTGGCCGCTATCACGGCGGCGTCCTTGCCGACCCACTCTTTGTTCGACGCCCCCTCATGCCCCGGTTTACCGGGGTCAGCGATCACAAGCTTCGTGACGGCATCGATCTGCTCCCTGTTGAGCTCAAAAGCTCCGCATTCCTTCATGCTTTGCTTGAGCCTGTCCGCGATGCTGCCCACCGCGAGGACCTCCTTTTCACAGGTGCATATTATGTTGTTATCGAGGCCGGCTCCGTTTACGATATCCTCCGCAGCCTTGGGGATGTCCGCGGTCTCGTCCACAACACAGGGCGGGTTCCCAGGCCCCGCGGCTATCACCTTTTTACCGCTGTTCATCGCGGCCTTTACAACAGCAGGCCCCCCAGTCACCACAAGAAGCCTGATCCTCGGATGTTTCATCAAAGCCTGGGCTGTATCTATCGTAGGGTCTTCAATCGTACAGATGAGGTTCGGCGGACCGCCCGCGTCCGTTATCGCCCTGTTCAGCAGGCTTATCGTATAGTTGGAGGTCCTCTTAGCTGCAGGATGAGGGTTGAACACCACCGAATTACCCCCGGAGATCATCCCTATTCCGTTGCTAATCAGTGTCTCTGTAGGATTCGTGCACGGCGTAATCGATCCGATAACGCCGAACGGGGCCCTCTCGACGAGCGTCAGGCCGTAGTCATCTGTATAGGAGTACGGCTCGAGGTCCTCCACCCCGGGCGTCTTGACGGCAGCGAGTCTTGTTTTTATTACCTTGTCATCACGCCTTCCCAAGCCCGTTTCCTGCACCGCCATCTCTGCCAGCGGTTCCAGATTATCACATACCGTTTTTCTGATGTTCCGTATTATTTCCCGTCTCTTCTCCAGTGTCATGCCGACAAGTGCGAGATGGGCCTTCTCTGCCCGTTCAATCGCACTGTCCATGCTGCCGAATACCCCAGTCCTCACAGAGGGAACCCTCTCTGAGGGTTCCCTCACTGTCCCCGTTTCGAGGTCCGCACCAGTTCCGGGGCCCGCCCCCGTTCCGGGGGCGGGCTCTATCTCAATAGTACCGAGCACCCTCTCGACTATCGACCGTATTTCCTGCTCTGTTATGTTCATCGGTGTATCCTTGACTATCGAGATTTTACAGCGGAAGATGCAATTCTCACAATCTCACAGAACGATTCCGCACGCAGGCTCGCTCCTCCCACTAGAGCTCCATCGATATTTTCCTGACCCAATAGCCGGTCTGCGTTTGCGGGAGACACGCTCCCGCCGTAGAGAATGCGTACCGTCTCTGAGACCCTTTTTCCGGCAAACCTCTCTACAACCGACCTGATAAACCCATGGACCTCCTCCGCCTGTTCCTGCGTAGCGCTGATTCCGGTTCCAATTGCCCATACGGGCTCGTACGCGATGACTGCCGTCTGTATGTCACCGCTGTCTATTCCTTCCAGCCCGTAGACTATCTGACTGTTGAGCACCTCGAACGTTCTCTCCTCTTTTCGCTGTGCGAGCGACTCTCCAACGCATAGAATGGGAACGAGGCCGTGCCCCAGGAGCAGCTTGAGCTTCCTGTTGACAGTCGAATCGTTCTCACCGAAATAGATCCTGCGCTCAGAGTGTCCTGCGATCACCCATTTACAGCCGATCTCCTTCAGCATCGACGGCGAGATCTCGCCGGTATACGCTCCCCGCTCCTCATAGAACGCGTTCTGTGCTCCTACCGAAACCATCGTTCCCTGCGTCTTTCTTACCGCAGAGTCCAGCAGAGTAAAGGGAGGACAGACGACCACTTCGACGTTTCTGTGTGCCTGCGAACAGCTCACTGTACCATCTATGAGGGTACGGGCCTCCTCATAAGTGCCGTTCATTTTCCAGTTTCCCACTATCAGCGGTCTTTTTTCTTCGGACTGTCTCATCATCTTTCATCACAGAAAAAAAGATCGTATATCCGGGTGCGGCTTCGGTATGATTACCTCCTTGCAGAGAAGACCCTTTGTCTTAACATACTCCACAGAAGCGTTCACCGCAGCCTCGACCTCATGTATGCTCCCGATCATCTTGATGTATGACTTTCCACCGAGGCCGGTTGCAAGCCTTATCTCCGTTATGATCACGTCGGCGGTCTTTGCCGCTATGTCACCAGCCTCGATGCTCGCTACAACGGAAAAAGATTCTATCACACCCACCGCATCCCACACATCGCATTCGACGGCTCCGACTATCGCCGGAATCACATATCTGTGCAGGTTGGGAATAAACAGCTCGTCGAGTATATAGCCTTCCCCTGCAGCCTTTCCGGCGGTGATAGAGGCATCGACTGAAGCGACATCCCCGGAAATGATGACCACGTACTTCCCCGGACATATCGTCTTGGCATCTATTATGTTTACAGGGGCCGCCTTCACCATCTCATCCATCGCCTTTATACCAACGGCAATACTGTTGAATTCCAAAACCCCGAGAACACTAACTTCCATGGCCCTGCGTTACTCTACCTCTCTATTATTATTCTTTCTCCGTCCACTAATGTAACCTCTCCGGAAATACTCGCGTGGACCCTTGCTCCGGTCCTTTTCTCCGGTATCTCGGCGATAGGATCACCCTCCCTTACCCTGTCTCCTCTCTTCACGGAAGGGACGGAGGGGGCTCCTATATGCTGCTTGAGAAGGATTTCGACCCTTCCGGGATCCGTCCTCACACCTCGCCTCAGCATGCGGCCCGTATACATACGCAGATGAAGCCTATCCAATACTCTTGACGTAGGAATCTTTCTGTACTCTCTCATACTGTTAGGGGAATACGGTCTCATCGGGTATGAAGGTTTATACCCTTCTGAGCTTATCCGCTCCTTTATGACCCTGTTCATGGTGCTGGGCGACAGCTCCATCGTGCACGCATACGCAGTGCACAATCCGCACTCACTACATAAAAAAGCATTTTTTACTGCTGCGGACGGAAACCCGAGGCCGTAGCTTATCTGCCTCATGATCATATGCGGTAAGAGATCATGGCCGATGAGGTGCCGCGGGCAGAGGTCCGTACAGTAGGAGCACTGGCAGCACGCCGCCTTACTCCTCTTTACCATAACCTCGACCGGTATCGTTCGCTTCTGCACAATGCTGTGGTTTCGCGGTAGAACGATGACGCCGGATGTCGTTTTTGTAACCGGAGTCTCGAAGTCTGTCACGACACTCCCCATCATAGGGCC
>DATKZJ010000180.1:0-6068 GCA_035527995.1 Spirochaetota bacterium
CTGTTCATCACTCCTGCGCGAAACCAACAGATGGAATAGAAAGGCTGGACTTTTTCCCTTCACTCGCAGAACCTTTCGGCAACGCGGTGAAGATGCAGATGAAAGTCTTCGAAAAATGCGGTACTACCCCGGACACTGTTGCAATATGGGGAGGATGCGGAGCCCAGGGCATGTATATGGTCCCGTACCTCGTAAAAAAGGGGGTAAAACATTTCATCCTGCTCTATCGTGGAAAGTCGGCTATGATGTATATGAAACACAGCCTAGAGGGTCTCGACGCAGACATCCACTATATACAGTCAGACAATCATGAGGATCTCGAAACATTAAAGCGGAAGCTCGGCCAGGATAACGGGTTTACTACGATCGAGCTCACGGGAAACAGCAGGATCCAGGAAACTGTATTGCACTACTCTCACCCTCGCGGAACGATCTTCTACTACGGTTTACCTCAATACGGAGAGAAGACATTCATCCCCGGCACGGATATAGACATTTTCTCATTCCTGACAGGCGATGCAGGAATAGAACAGGTCAGTCTCAACGGAGTAACAGCACACAGGGTTATGGGAAGAGATAATCGATCATGGGAGGAGTCAATTAAAGTGCTGAAGGAGGACAGACGATTACGAAACCATGTCCTCGAACCTCTCATAATGGCCGGAACCACAAAAAACATCGGAAATCTTGTACACTATCTCATCGAAAACGGCGTCCGATATGATGACCCGGGTTACGGGCCGCGTCCTGCAAAGTTCGCTGTAGTGAATGAGAACATGTTATGAGGTTAATGATGTCAGTATCAGGGGCTAAAGGTGAGGACCCGGGCCCCTTCCTGATCTATATCCGTAACAACGGTTTTTCCGGAAATACCTTTCTCTTCCAGGGTTTTCTGCATCATAGACGATACGGTTTTCAGTCTACCAGCCTCTGAAACAAAAGCGATCACGCTCGAACCTGAACCGCTCAACGCGACCCCATCCGCTCCCGCTTCCATGGCGGAACTGAAGATATCCTGCATCTGAGGGAACAGTGCTGTACGGTACGGCTGATGCAGCCTGTCCTGCATCGCAATCGAAAGGTCTTCCGGGCTGTTCGTAAAAAGGCTCGCAAGAAGGAATGCGAGTGACTGGAGGTTGAACACGGCGTCTTTCAAAGGGACCTTTTGCGGCAGCAGCTTCCTCGCTTCCTGAGTCGAGAGGCGTAATCGGGGAATCGAGACGACGCAGTGGAGTTTCGGTGGAGTCGGGATCTTTATGAAGTGCACCCTTTTTCCTTCGACCTTCGACACCGTGAGGCCTCCTACAAGTGCAGGTGTGATATTATCAGGATGGCCTTTCTCAAGCGGCAGTGCTATTTCTAGTATCTCCCTCTGCGTGGGGCTTTTACCGCACAGCGCCGCAGCGAGGAGCACACCCCCGATAATCGCTGTCGAGCTGCCACCCAATCCGCGCGAGATAGGGACCTCGTTTTCGATATGAATATGAATCTGTTCATGGTCCTTGAAAGACTGGTCCCATTGGTCGAAGGCGGCCCTCATCGCTTTGAGAACCATTGAGCTTTCCGCGCTGCAGAGCTCATCGCTTCCCTCTCCTGAAGCGGTTATAGTCAATCCGGATGAGGAGGGCTCGACGAAAATGGTGTTATATATCCTGAGAGCCATCCCTACCGTATCAAATCCAGGCCCCAGGTTCGAGGTAGACGCAGGGACCCTTACCTTCACAGACCTCTTTAAAAGCATAGTGTCTCAATCGCCTCCATTCATCGAATATTCACACACGTCTGTTGCTTCTCCCGGATTGCCGTTATCTCTCAAACGCTCCTCTTATTCTTTTCAACGCTTCCTCCATAACCTTCCGGTCATGGTGTCTGTTTATGACAACCCTAATCTGATGAGGGGGCCTGCCGCTCACGAGAACGCCCGCCTCTTTCAGCAGCAGCACCGCATCTTCTGTTGAGCGGCCGGATTTTGAATGCTCGATATATACCATATTTGTTTCAACGGATTCCAGGTCGACCTCCAGGCCTTCTATCTCATCTATGCCTTCGGCAAACAGTCTCGCGTTTTTATGGTCTTCTTTCAGTCTGTCTACCATCTCTTCCATCGCGACGATCCCGCACGCCGCAATTATGCCGGCCTGGCGCATGCCTCCTCCCAGCCGCTTCTTGTATCGCTTTGCGCTTTCGATGAACTCTCTGCTTCCGACGATGAGGGAACCGAGCGGGCAGCTCAACCCCTTCGAAAGACAAAACATGACGGAATCGACGTCCTCTGCAAAAGCCGATACAGGTACGCCGGAGGCAATGGCAGCGTTGAATATTCTGGCCCCGTCGAGGTGCACCGATAATCCGTGCTCTTTCGCAATCCTGCACAGCTTTTTATGCACATCGAGAGGCACGACTCTCCCGCCGCTCCTGTTGTGTGTATTTTCCAGACAGAGAAGCCTCGGCACCGGATAGTTCTTGCTCGGCTCACGGATAGAGCGCGATACGTCGTCAGGGTTGAGTATCCCTTTGTGACTCGGAACAGGCATGGGCATCAGCCCCGCTATATTCGCAAGCCCGCCGCTCTCATAATAGAAGATATGCGATTCAGGATCTATAATAACCTCGTCTCCGGGTTCGGTATGTACCATCATGCTGATGAGATTTCCCATTGTCCCGCTTATTACCAGCATCGCCTCTTCTTTTCCGAGCGCTTTCGCGGCCATCTCTTCGAGCCTGTTCACCGCGGGATCTTCATCATAACTGCTGTCGCCGAGGGCTGTGTTTCTCATTGCATCCCTCATCGAATCCGTGGGCAGCGTCTGTGTATCGCTTCGCATATTTATTACTTCCATGTTCTCCTCACTCTAGGGACCGTTAAAACAAGACAGGTCTCCATTATAATATATTTTTCCGATCTATTCTATACTTGATATATATCACCCAGCGTTGACACTTAAAATGATAATTAGAAACCCCTTGAAAATTATTAGGATATTAAATAATCCTGTAACTGTAAACACTCGCTGATACTTTTAGTGTCAACGGGGGCTGATACTTGTCATATACTGATTAATGCTTTTGGACTATTGGTGGTAAGACTGGAGGCGCTATACATGCGTTCCTTTTACCAATAAAAAGAGAAATATCGGCCCCGCTAAAACCCCCGTTTTTCAATTGAAAACAGGGGTTTTAGTTGTTTTCTCCCCACAAACTCATATAAAATACCGCCAATTTATCTTTTATCTCTGCGGTTATAGTACTCGTGAGAACATCACACTCATCCACTGCAATATAATAGCAGCGCAGGGAACGTTTGTATCCTCTATTATTCTGCATGTTTTTGTGAGGAAACCGCATTTAGCAAGGGTACCGTAGCAAGCTTCGTTATCTTCTCTTTCGCTGTCCGATCAGAGATTCCTGGACCTATTGGCTCTTTCCTCGAGCAGTGATAGGCCAGACAGCTTCAAGGAGACCTTTTCTCACACATAAGAATCGATCGTGTAAATTCACCGTGGTACATCCGTGGCTCGGAATGTACTCCACCCTCTGCAGGTACTTGAGCTCCTCCTTCGGGTCCTCGATAAGACCGTGCTCCTCCGAGAGCTTTTTATACATCTTGAGATGCGGGTATCCTTTAATCGTCGGCGATCCCTGCTCGGTTGTGCAGACCTTCAGTCCCGCATCGGTGATGGCCATCCCCGGACGTTTATTGATTACCGTGGTGAGTATTGTTAGCGCGTTCTGAAACTTGAGCCCGACTCTTCCATATACATTATCCATCAATACGTAAGACCCTGCCTGTATCTCTGTCCAGATCGTGTTGTCACCTGTTATATTATAGGTGCCGGTCCCTCCGCCGCTGATCTCATTCACGGCGATGCCTTTGCTCTCGAGATATGTCTTGATTTTCCCGACCTTTTCGACCATCCGCTTCACGCCTTTTCGCCTGAACTCATCGGTGTAACTGGGCGGAATATCGAGATCATACACGAGATGCCCCTCGTAAGCCTGAATTCCTTCATAAACCAGCCCTTCGGAATCCACGATCTTCTTTGCCAGCGTGTACACCTCTTCGGGAGTGTTTACTCCACACCTGTTCATACCGACATCGACCTCGACGAGCACGTAGATCGTAGCCCCGATCTTTGAAGCGGCCTTTGAAAGTACAGCAATATTTTCAGCATTATCCACCGCCACCGTTATTTTGGTCTCCGGGTGCGCATGCGCGATACCGGCCAGCCTGTAAATCTTTGCAGGATCCGCAATCTCATTCGCTATTAATACATCCCTTACTCCGCTGTAGATGAGAGTCTCGGCCTCTCCCACTTTCGCACACGTAATACCTTTTGCGCCGGCGGCTATCTGCTTGTGCGATATCGTTGGACATTTATATGATTTATAGTGCGCCCTGAGTTTTGCCTTTTTGTCCTTAAAAAAATCCGCCATGATTTTGATATTGTTTTCTAACGCATCCAAATCAATCAGCAGTGCCGGAGTATCAATCTCTTCTTTTGTGATGAACCCTTCTTTTCCCATACCTTACCTCCTGATTTTTTGTCCCACAGCTGCCAATAAATGTGTATGCAGTACCAGTACCGGCTTTAATTCTGATCCCTAATTTACAGCAGGGCACAAAAGCTGTCAATATAATAAGAGCAATTACACAATATTATATATTATTCCTACGTTTAATATGATAAATAATCATATTTTTTACACAATTATTAATATATGGCTGTTATACTATGAAGATCTATAAAGAGGGTATGCCGGAGAACACTTCGCCGATAGAAGGCGGCCTCCTCTGGGGAAAAGTCCATTCAATCCGAACAAGGACAAGAAGATTAATTTTTTCCTCCTGCCGCTCGAGGCGTTTTTCGGTACTCTCATCTAAAAAAATCGGGAAAAGACCGCAGAGGAGGTGTCAGGTCCTTCAAGAATTAAATTCATCTCTGCTATTACTGGAAGATTCTACGTCATTGTAAACCTGTTTATAGAGCCGCATGGCCTCGTTCGTTTCTCCGCGTTTGCACGTGCATGCGGTCTGTGGGTTGTTCCGGGAGCCTCGCCGGCGGATTCATCACCTGCGGTTTACAAAACCACTCGGGCCGGCAAACTCTGTCCCCTCATAAAAGCCGGGGCGGCTCCCGTCAGCCTCAATCGTCTTCATGCTCCTTTCAGTATCTCCACGGTCCAGCGTGCTGCGTCGCCGCACACAGAGGGACACGCGCTATCGTGGCCCCCTGCTTCGAGGAACTTTCCGTACTGCTGTTCATCCGGCGTGTAATAGACGCGGCCGAAGAGCTTTCTCTGGATCTGATGACACACTACGGTTCCGTATTTCTCGATGAACTTTTCGTGGAGCATCCTGGCAAGCTCCTGGTTTTTCCCGCTTATCTTCGATGCGGTCGAGTCTTCCGGGTCGCTCCCTATATCGGAGAAACGCCTGCCGCACTTCATCCCGATATAGAACAGTCCTCCCACATAAGCGCCGCACGAACCGTCCCCTTCGGCGGCTCCCCCGCCAGCGAAGCTCCCCATGCCTCTATAGGCTGTCTCGTTTTGCTCACCGTACAGATCGAGAAGCGCTTTCAGGGTCGCCTGGGCGCAGTTACCGTAGTCCCGTTCGTATCCGAACGCCCTCTCGTATGCTTCAGGCCCGCCACCATCCGTCTTCCCGCTCATGCCAGTCTCTCCTTCATGCTGTGCTCTACTGCTTCTTCTCCCAGACAACGTCACCCTCTACTACCGTATGAAGGGTCTCCATCTCACGCAGGCTGTCCGTCTCGATTGTAAATATGTCGCGGGAAACGTGCACCATGTCAGCACTTTTTCCGGTCTCTATGCTCCCGATTTCGCTATCCATTCCGCACACAGCAGCACTCCCCATTGTGTACGCATATACAGCGTCCTTCATGGGAAGACGCTCTTTCGGATAGAACCTTGCCTCCGGTCCATCGTCGTAATCTTTCCGTTCGACTGCACAGTAGATCGCGTGAAACGGGTCAATCGATCCCATCGGGGCATCCGATCCTATGCCGAATACCGCTCCGGAGCGGACGAGCCCGCCGTACCGATAC
>DATKZJ010000181.1:0-8892 GCA_035527995.1 Spirochaetota bacterium
TTTTTATTCCGGGTTGGTCGGTTATATAGAGCCTGATGGCTCTCTGGACACCTGTATCACCATCAGGAGTGCTCTCAAAAAGGACGACGTGGTCGTACTCCAGGCAGGTGCCGGTATCGTGTACGACTCTGTCCCGGAAAAAGAGTATGAAGAAACTTCATCCAAGCTGAAAGCAATGGGAAACATACTCGGAGTGGAGGTGTGAGTCATGATAGCAATTATCGATAATTACGACTCCTTTACCTATAATCTCTTCCAGTACATATCGGAGATGTATGATGACGAGGTGAAGGTATTCAGAAACGACCGGATAACAGTTGAGGAGCTCGGGAGGATGCGGCCGGATGGAATAGTCATATCGCCCGGCCCCGGCAGACCGCAGGAAGCGGGCATATCGGTCGAGGCGGTGAAGCGGTTCGCAGGCCACACACCCATCCTCGGGGTCTGTCTCGGCCACCAGGCAATAGGTTACGCTTTCGGAGGAAGCATAGGGAGGGCAAAGGACATAGTGCACGGCAAGACTCAGAGTATCACCATGGATGGAAGGGGGCTTTTCAGAAACGTGCCTTCTCCTGCGAGGTTTACACGCTACCACTCCCTCGTCATCGACAGGCCCTCCCTTCCCGGTGCGCTTGAGATCACTGCGGTTTCAGAGGATGGGGAGATAATGGGAGTCAGGCATAAGGAATACGCCGTCGAAGGAATACAGTTCCATCCAGAGTCGATCGCGTCGGAGTACGGAAAGAAGATTTTAAAGAATTTCTTGAACTACAGACGTGAAACTTTTCATCTTTCGCGGGCTCTCTCGAAAGTTGTGGATGGGACCGACCTGTCGCCAAAAGAGGCGTCTTTCCTCATGGAGGAGCTTACCGAGGGAGACCTCTCCACAGGCCAGATTGCGGCTTTCCTCACAGCCCTGACGGCAAAAGGGACGAACCCCGGTGAGCTTGCCGCGTTTGCAGGGGTGTTGGGAAAGAAAAAACAGAGTCTTTCCGTTTCGCACCCGCTTCTCGACACATGCGGTACCGGAGGAGACGAAAAGGGGAGCTTCAACATCTCCTCGATGGCGGCGATAGTCGCAAGCTCGTGCGGGGCCTGGGTTGCAAAACACGGCAACCGCAGCGTGAGCTCGAAATCCGGGAGCGCGGACTTTTATAGGGCTCTCGGTATACCGACAGAACTCGACGCTGAAAAAACGAAGATTCTGCTCGAAGAGACAGGGTTCGCATTTCTATTCGCTCCTCTCTACCATCGGTCCATGAGACATGCCGCTCAGGCCCGCAGGGAGCTCGGTATTAAGACTGTGATGAATATCCTGGGGCCTCTCCTTAATCCAGCTGACGCCCAGTACCAGCTCATCGGCGTATACGCAGAAAAGCTCTGCCGTCCGGTTGCAGAGACATTGAAACTTCTCGGCAGGAAGAGAGCGCTCGTAGCCCACGGTCTCGACGGGTTTGACGAGATCTCGGTAACCGCGCCTTCAAAAATAGTCGAAATCGATGAGAAAAAAGGAATTTCGGAGTATGTGCTGGATCCTGAAGAGTTCGGGATAGGTCGGTACGGCCAGGACGAGCTCGCAGGAGGATCGCCGGAAGAAAACGCGGAAATCGCCAGTGAGCTTCTCGTTTCAGGAGGGCGGGATGCAATAAGAGACGCTGTGCTGCTCAATGCAGGCGCTGCCCTGTACGTGTATAATTTCGCAAGGGACATCGGGGAGGGATATCGGCTCGCAAAAAAGGCTATTGAATCGGGAGATACAGAGAAAAAGCTCGATGTGCTGAGGGAAACGGGAAAGAGGCTTCTGGAGGGTGCGCCCTTATGACTATCATAAATGAGATCGTTGAAAGAAGGAAAAGGAGAGTGGGGAGGTTGGGGCCCGGGATGGGAGCTGCTGTGCCGCAAAGAAGAAGAGTCCCGCTGATAGAATTCGGAAAGAGACCGCTTTTGATCTGTGAAGTGAAGAAGAGCTCCCCCTCGAGCGGGGCCATTGCTCCGGAGGCGGATATCGTAAAACAGGCCGAGGCTTACAGGGAAAAGGGGATCGGTTCGGTGTCAGTGCTCACCGAGGAGGAATTTTTTTCAGGGTCTATAAACGATCTGATGAGAATAAAGGCCGCCTGTCCCGACCTGGCGGTCTTGAGAAAGGACTTCCTCATAGACGAGGAAGACCTCGAGGTATCCTACCGCGCAGGAGCAGATGCCGTTCTTCTCATCGCATCCATGCATGATGAAAGAGACATTTTCAGGCTGTACAGGCATGCACGGCACCTGGGAATGGCTGTGCTGATGGAAGTGCATGACGAGAGAGATCTGCAGAAGATAAACAGCGTCAGGCCGCGATTCACCGGGTTCAACAGCAGAGACCTCCAAACGTTTGAGATAGATCCCATAAGGCCGGTACGGCTCATCAACAATCTGACCTGGGATACTGTCACGGTGTACGAATCAGGGATAAAAACCGAGGAGGACGGGCTGTTTGCGCTCTCGTCTGGGTTTTCGGGCCTGCTTGTCGGAGAAGCGTTGATGAGAAATCCCGAGATTATACCGAGGCTGAAAAAGATGTTTCGCAAGCGAGAGACGGATTTCTGGAGAAGGCTTTACGCAATAAAAACCGGGGTGAGGCCTCTTGTAAAAATTTGCGGGATTACACGGCGTGAAGACGCGCAGTATGCGGCGGAAATGGGTGCGGATCTGCTCGGTTTCGTGTTCGCCCGGTCGAAAAGAAGGGCCGGTCCTGCTTTGTTGAGGGAGTTGCGGGAGCTCGATGTCCTGAAGGTCGGGGTAGTTGTTGGAAAAGAAAACGACCTCACGCTTGATCCCGAGGCGGGGGCGCTTCTCGAAGAGGGATGTCTCGATGCGATCCAGTTCCATGGAGATGAGAGGGCTGGTGATTGCAGCAGGATCGCCTACCCCTACTACAAGGCGGTGAGAATAAGCGGATCCCGCGATGTCGAAAGGATCGCTTCCTATCGATGTCCGCGTGTGCTGGCCGACGCATTTGTTGAGGGAAGGCAGGGAGGGACCGGTGAAAGAATAGCGGATGGCTTGGTGCACAGGGTAAAGGACCGGTTTGTTCTGTGGCTTGCAGGCGGCATCGGCCCCTGCAACGTAAGGGAAGTAATGAGAGAGTATGAACCTGAGCTCATAGACGCCTCTAGCCTGCTCGAGGAGGAGCCCGGTATTAAAAGCCGGGATAAGATAGTACAATTCTTTAAGGAGATAAAGATTGGAAAAGATCTATAACGATTTCTTCGGCAGTTTCGGCGGACGGTATATCGCCGAGGTGCTGCGATCCGCTCTGGATGAACTCCAGGAGGAATGGCTCGCTGCCGTCAAAGACAGCAACTTTCAGAAAGAGCTCGATACGCACTATTCGGAGTTTGTCGGGAGGCCCACCCCTGTTCTGTTTGCGGAAAATGCCACGAAGACGCTGGGAGGAGCTGAAATCTATATCAAACTGGAGGGGCTGTCCAACACAGGGGCCCATAAGATCAACAATGCGCTTGGACAGGCTCTTCTGGCAAAGCGTATGGGGAAGAGACGGGTGATCGCCGAGACAGGCGCGGGGCAGCACGGCGTTGCGGCCGCATCGGCCTGCGCCAAGCTCGGGCTGGAGTGCACCGTATACATGGGAGAGGCCGACATGCAAAGGCAGAGACCCAACGTCTTCTGGATGGAGCTCTATGGTGCTGAGGTAGTCCCGGTCAGGGGTGCCGAGGCGACACTGAAGGACGCGGTTAACGAGGCCCTGAGAGACTGGGCTTCGAGTTTCGAGTATACCCATTACCTTCTCGGGTCCGCGCTTGGACCATCACCGTACCCCGATATGGTGCGCGAATTCCAGTCTGTGATAGGAAGAGAGCTGAAACGGGAGATAGAGAGAAGAAGTCTCCATGTCGAGGCGCTCGTGGCGTGTGTGGGAGGCGGGTCCAATGCGATCGGTTTTTTCTATCCTTTTCTCGAAGAGAGTACACCGCGGCTAATAGGTGTTGAAGCCGGAGGAAAGGGAGACGGCCCTGGTGAGCATGCGTCCAGAATGTGCGGCGAGGGCCGCACAGGTATAATCCATGGGTATAAATCGCTGTTTCTCCTCGATGAGGACGGGCAGGTACTGCCAACCCATTCTATATCGGCGGGCCTGGATTATCCCGGTATAGGACCGCAGCTCGCGTGGCTTGGACAGAAGGGAAGGATCGAGTTCACACGAATAAAGGATGGAGAGGCCCTCGATGCCGTCCGTTTTTTTGCACGGCAGGAGGGGCTTCTGTTCGCCCTCGAGTCTGCTCATGCCGGAGCGGCTGCCATCGAGCTTGCCAAGCTGCACGGCCCGGGGAAGGCGATAATAATAAACATGTCCGGAAGGGGCGAAAAGGATCTTTTCATTCTTGCAAAACAATTCGACCCGAAGAGATGGAACTCCTTTTTGAAGAGTGAGGTGATGGATGATGTCCAATAGAATCATGTCGCATATGGTAGCCTGCTTTCCGAGCAAAAGAGAATCCATCGATGTAGCGGGTGCACTGATCGACGGAGGAAGCTCATATCTCGAAGTTCAGTTTCCTTTCAGCGATCCCTCTTCCGACGGGTACTATATACAAGAGGCGTGCAGGATTGCACTCAGTGAAGGTTTTACTGCTGCTGCGGGATTCGAACTCATCGGGGAGATAAGGCGTGCTTCGGATATTCCTGTATTCGTCATGTGTTATGCAAACACCGTTTTTTTTCACGGAATTAGGACATTTCTGCGAAGCTGTGCGTCTTCCGGTGCACAGGGAGTAATCGTGCCGGACCTTCCGCTTGATTATGATGAAGGACTCTACACAGAGTGCGGGCTTTTGGGCCTAGACGCCGTCCCTGTCGTGGCTCCCTCTATAAGTGAAAAGCGCCTTGGCATGATAATGAAGAATCAGTCCGAGCACCTCTACGCGGCGCTGCGAACAGGCATCACAGGGTCATTTACCGATCTCGGGGAGGAGAAAGTCCTTTTTCTGAAGAGGGTGCGTTCGAAGGGCAGAAAGGTTTTCGCGGGGTTCGGAATATCAGAAAGATCCCAGGTTGAAGAGATCTCCCCGTATGTTCATGCGGCGGTAGTGGGAACGGCATTTGTCAGGGAGATAATGGAACAGGAGAGCGGGAGTATCTACGGCAGGGTAAGAAAAAAGACCGAGTCACTGGTCTCCTGATAGTAGAAGTTCTCCTGATAATAAGATAAAAAATGGGGTTGGTGAAAAGACACCGAAAAAAAGAGCCGTTACCATGACGAAAAATTTACAAAGGGGATCTTTAAACAGGCCTTCATTTTTAAAAACCTGCCGCCTGGACGTCTATGCTTGAACCGTCCCACCTGCCGGTTATCCTCCTGCTGCCGATGGGCGGAACAGAAGATGCTTTTGTGTAAAGAAGTTATAGAAGAACACGGTGCATCCGGCGATGATTTTCGAAGGTATTGATCGGAAAAGAGAAACTGCAGTCCGGTCTGCCCTTTTTACGAGGGCTCTTTTTGAAAATCCTTTCATAACCCTACTATTGAAGCCGGCAGCGATATTTAAATCAATATTACCCTTGCCCATTATTCCATGTCAAACTATATTTACCGATCATACAGCTGTCGTTTCAGAAATAGGGGCCGGAAGGACCGTCTCTATCGCGGCCCTGTTCATGGTGGAGTGCTGAAAAGCGGGAATGTTCTTGTGTATCTGTCCAAGAGGTGAAAGAGTGATAGATGCCTCCTATACACAGGCTGCTCCACGAAACGGCTTAAAGAAGGAGGATCCCGATTGCAGCTTTTTCGTGTCGGATCCGTGCTCCTTTAGATCCGGCGTGCAAAGGCAGAAAAAATCAATTGTCATTGTTGCAGAAAATGAATACCTTCATGATTGATATGATATCAAAAAACCGCTTATTTTTTATCAAGACGGCGAAAATTATTTTTTGTGTAAAATTGTTAATATATTCACAAACTTGTTTTGCCGGGGTGAAATCCGGATTTTTTCATTAAAGTAATAACCTGAGTTAACTATTGCTGTTTTATATAATTTCAGGTGTAATTATTACGAAATATCCTGACGTTCTTTAATTCAATAATAATACCCGGCATTGGTTATATTATGCAAAAAAACTTTACAGAATGATATTATTGTGATATTCTTGCTTATTCTGGTGCCCGAGATGAGGGGGGAAAATGTCTCAAGCTCAAAAAAGTTTTATCGCTGATGTAGTGAAAAATTACGGTAAAGCTCGTCATCGTCTCATGGACATCGCACTCGATGTCCAGGCCCAGTACGCCTGCATCTCCGACGAGTCGGCAAAGATCATGGCAGACGAGTTGGGAATTCCCTTTGTAGAAGTGATCGACATGGTGAGCTTCTACTACTTCCTTTCACGTGAGCCCAAGGGGAAATCGATCGTACGCCTCAGTAACAGCGTTGTGGACAAGATGAGCGGGATGGAAGCAGTTGCAAAGGCTTTCGAGGATGCGGTCGGAATACCGTTCGGCAGTACGACCAGCGACGGGGCGATTACGCTCGAGTACACTTCCGATATTGGAATGTGTGACCAGGCCCCTGCAGCGCTGGTGAACGGGATGGTGATGACGAAGCTGTGCCCAGAAGACGTTCCTGGAATTGTGGACAGTCTCAAAAAGGGCAAACCGCCGGGGGCTGTGGCCAAGGATGAGGCACGTCCCGATGCACAGGTTGATCTCAACCTGATCCAGCAGGGCCCTGTGATCTTTGCACCCGTTGAGAGGGGTGTAGCGCTGCGGGCCGCTGTAAACAAGTCTCCTGAAGAGGTCATCGAAGAGGTGACGAAGTCGGGACTCAGGGGACGCGGAGGAGCCGGATTCCCGACCGGGATGAAGTTGAACTTCTGCAGGAAGGCAAAAGGAGCCGAGCACTTCGTGATCTGCAACGCAGACGAAGGGGAGCCCGGTACATTCAAGGACAGAGTCGTTCTCACAGAGGTCCCTGACCTGCTCTTTGAGGGCATGACCATAGCAGGTTATGCCATCGGAGCAAGAGAGGGCCTAGTGTACCTCCGAGGAGAGTATGACTATCTGCGCGGTTACCTAGAAAAGGTTCTTTCGCGAAGACGGCATCTCGGCCTGCTCGGAGAGAACATCGCAGGTAAGGAAGGGTTCAACTTCGATATCAGGATCCAGATGGGCGCCGGCGCCTATGTATGCGGCGAGGAATCTTCGCTCATCGAATCGCTCGAGGGCAAGCGTGGAGCACCGCGCGATAGACCTCCGTTCCCCGTGACAAAGGGTTACATGAACCAGCCCAGCTCAGTCAACAATGTGGAAACTCTCTGCTGTGTATCTCGAATCATGGAGAAAGGGGCCGACTGGTTCAAGTCGATGGGAACGAAGGACTCCACAGGTACCAAGCTCCTCAGCGTATCCGGTGATTGTAAGCATCCAGGTGTGTATGAGGTGGAGTTCGGCATCGTTGTCGATGAGTTTCTGAAGCTCGTCGGGGCCGAGGATGCCCAGGCAATCCAGATAGGCGGACCGTCGGGGAACTGTATAGCGCCCAAGGATTTCGGAAGGAAGATCTGTTTCGAGGACATCCCGACCGGCGGATCGATGATCGTTTTCGGAGAGAAGCGCGACATGCTGCAGGTTGTCCGTGAGTTCACGGAGTTCTTCATAGAGGAATCGTGCGGATGGTGTGCGCCTTGCAGAGTCGGCCCGACCCTGCTGCTGCGAATGCTCGACAAGGTGATAGAAGGAAGGGGTACAAAGGCAGATCTCAAAGAGCTCGAAAACCTGGGATCCACAATCAAGACAATGAGCCGGTGCGGCCTTGGGCAGACGGCCGCGAATCCCGTGCTTACAACCCTGCAGAACCTGCCCGAGATCTACAGGTCCAAAATAGGGAAGGAGGAGTTCGTTCCGTCCTTCCAGATCGACAAGGCTCTGGCAGAGGGTATAGGTATAGCCGGAAGAGAACCTGTGTGGGAGGAGGAGTTATGAGTAACGGGAAGATCACAATATATGTAGACGACGTCGAGGTAACCACCGAACCCGGCACTGCGATTATGGAGGCCTGCGACGAAGCGGGCATCTATATTCCGAGGCTATGCTATCACAAGGACCTGATACCTGCCGGACATTGCAGGGTATGCACGATAAAGGTAAACGGAAAACCGACAAACGCGTGTACCTTTCCGACCCAGGAAGGTCTCGTGGTGGAGAACAATACAGAAGAGATGAATGAGTTCCGGCGCCACATCATTGAGATGCTGTTTGTCGAGGGCAACCACATATGTCCTTACTGCGAGAAGCAGGGGAACTGCGAGCTCCAGGCGCTCGCGTACCGTCTCGGAATGACGGCACCGACGTATCCATACCTCTACCCGAAGATCGAAGTAGATGCGAGCCACCCTGATGTGTACATCGACCGCAACCGCTGTGTGCTCTGCGGCCGATGCGTGCGTGCGTCACGTGATCTCGACGGAAAAAGCGTGTTCGGATTCGACGGAAGAGGCAGGCAGAAGCGCATCGCTGTCAATGCGGAGCACACCCTTTCGGAGACACAGCTCGCAGCCGCGGATCGCGCGGCCGAGATATGCCCGACGGGAAGCATCGTGATAAAGCGCACTGCGTACAGTGTACCGTACGGAAAGCGACTGTACGACAAGGAGCCGATCGGCTCTGATATTGAACAGAAGGCGAAAAGCTGAAACGAATAACAAATATCTTGAAGATTTTTGATTTTGAAGATCTTCAATCCTATGCGTAAGGAAGAGAAAATGGCGAAACCAAAGGTAGCTACGGCACACATGACAGGATGCTTTGGCTGTCATATGTCTTTGCTCGATATCGATGAACGGCTTGTTCAGCTCATCGGGCTCGTCGACTTCGATAAATCACCCATAGACGATATCAAA
>DATKZJ010000182.1:0-5703 GCA_035527995.1 Spirochaetota bacterium
CCTCCTGATAGACCGTCTCGACCCACGGAAAAGTTTTCTCTACGATCTTTCTGGCATTGTCGTGTGCGTTTGTCCATCCCATGTCGCCGATCGGGCCCACATAGATGAACCCAACTTTGAGTTTGTCCTGTGCCTCGAGACAAATTGCCCCTGTGAACAGGAACAGGAGGCACACGAATAGAAGTACTGCCTTTTTCACTTTCTTCCTCCTTGGTACTGAATTTGATATGGGAGATACTGTTCTCCCTTTTTCCCTCCCTAAAGCATATGTAAATGCCGTAACTCGATGTGTGCCGCTCTCGCGGCATGATGGGTAGTTCTATTATATCCTGAATGGCGTATTTTTGGAAATATTATAATCGGATTTATGGTAAAATATTTTTCATTATCTTGGGGGAAAGCTGTATATAATTCCAAATCCGCTGGTTCGTGAAACCATGCGGGGCCGGGGTGGGCTACTCACAGAACACCCTCACCTTGTCCTCTCCCTCGACATCGACGGTAAGGTCGCGAAGGTTATCAACAAGCTCTTCGAGGTCCTCCTCTTTCATCTTCGTGAAATCCATGTCTATCCCCTTCTCCTTAAATGCCTCGTTGACCTTTTCCCGGGCCTCCTTCGGTATAAGGGAGGCCCACTTGATGCCCGACCGTATCAGCTTCATCGGCACACGGATGTTCACCCTCTCCTTCTTTTCGCTGTTCTCCCCAGGTTCGACAACGACCCTTAGATACCTGGGTACGGACGAACCGTGTGTTTCCCGGCCCGCGGCTCCGTTTCCGAGGTCATTGTGACCGGATGAAAGGGCGTTCAGGAGTTTTTCCGCCTCGTCGACACTTATCTTTCCCTTTGAGAGCATCTCGAGTATCTTCCTTTTTTCTTTTCCCATTGTGCTGCCTCCTCTCTTATATGAGCACTATCGAGATAGTCTTGTCGCCCTTCTCTACCTGCACATAGAGGCCCGAGAGGGCCCACAGAGAGGAGAAAAGGATCGGATATATCAAAAGCAAGAGCCTTGCATGCCACATCCGTTTCATTACCAAGGCTGCGAGCAGAATAAGCGGGCTTGCTCCGATCACAAGGGGTATAAACACGAGCCAGATGAGAAAGATAGGGAGAAACAGCCTTGTGGGACTTTTCCACTTTCATTCTGAATAAAATCGGTATCATTGTCCCCCCTTCATTTTTTCGATTGCCTCCTCCACGGAGAGATCCCCGGTGTCCAGCCGGTCGAGTATCTCCTCCTGTGTGGACGGAACAACGATCTCCACGAATTCGAGGTACCCGGCGATGCGGTTCAGCCGGTTCTTCACGGTGGGATAGCTGATTCCGAACAGGCTCTCCATCTCTTTTATGGAGCCGTGGCATTTGATGAATGCAGTGATGAACACCTGGTCCTCCATGGTGAGCCTCGCGAGAGGAGGGAGCTCAAAGCTTCCCTCGACCGCTATTCCGGAAGACCCTGCTCGCACCCTCTCGATCGTGAGAGGAGAGCCGTGTGTGATCTTTAAAAGCTCCGGCCAGTCCTGTGTCATACAACACCTCTAAATTGAATATATTAATATTAATAGCAAAAAATATTAATAAAATCAATATATTTTATTTATTCATTTAAGTTATTTAATATTGAAGGTTTTCATGTGTCGAACGCCTGATATCTCTGCAGTTTACGATGCAGCTTTGCGTTATATGCGGATATGAGGTAGAGTATAGAAGGCTTTCGGCTGGAAAGCTACGAGAGACCGGTATCTTTCGTGTGAACGGTCCACCTATTACCGGATAGTAGCGTGCCGGCTTGCAGGGGTATGAGCGGCCAGTTAAAAAACCGTTCGGATCTGTTGCCGTTATCTTTCGTACATTGAGCTAAACAGGAGAACCCGTATCCGATCTGCATACGGAGCTCGAGCTCCGAGGCCGAACCGGCTGATCTACCGAAGGAATAGAAAAGATGCTCGTCGCCACACACCAGCCTATTTTCCTCCCCTGGCCCGGGTTTTTCTTTAAGGCAATGAGCGTGGACTGTATGGTGCTTCTTGACAGTGTCCAGTTTCCGCTCGGGCGCGGGTGGATGTCGAGGAACAGAATCAAGAGCAACAGGGGAGAGCTCTGGCTCACCGTGCCTGTATCGAGGAGCGGCAGGGGCCTGCAGCCCGTGTGCGACGTTGAAATCGTGTACGATAGAGACTGGCCTTCCAAGCACCTCAAGGGTATAGAACAGAACTACCTCAATGCCCCCTGCTTCAGCGAGCACTTTAAAGAGATAGAGACGATATATAAAAGATACCCCAACCTCATCGCAACGCTGAACATCGAGCTTATCCGATATCTATGGGAAGCTTTTTCTGTCTCGTCGAAGCTCGTACTGCAGTCTGAGATCGGCGTGACAGGAAGAGGCGTTGATCTCATTGCAGACATCTGCCGGGCGCTTGGAGCTGAAGAATACCTCGCGCTTTCGGTAGCACGCAGCCGTCTTGACATCGCGCTTCTCGAAAGAAGAGGGATAGCTTTGCGTTTTTTGCAGTACAGACCGATGGTATACCCTCAGTTCTGGGGTGACTTTCTCTCCAATCTCTCGGCCATCGATCTCCTCATGAACTGCGGCCCGAAGAGCAGAGAGATCATCATGGGGGATTAAGAGGATTATATGCGGAGTTTCAAGATAGCATTCAATAAAATGATGCTGCCCTTATTTCTCCTTATTGCGGGAAAACATTTTTTTCGGCCGGACCGTCAGCTCGGTATCTGGAACTAATTTCCAAAAAATAATTGTATATACCGATATACTCTTATTACCTTAATGCTGATCATGCTCGGTTGAAGCACACCGAAGGGAGCGCGCCATGAAGTTTGCACAGAGTTCTGCGGTTTATTACAACTATTCTCTGAAATACGCGATACAGGACCTCGGGAGGATCGGATATGACGGGATAGAGATATGGGGCGGCAGGCCTCATATGTACCGTCATGATCTCGATGACCAGTTCGACGATATCCTCTCACTTCTGAAGCAGAACAATCTTGAAGTTTGTAATTTAATCCCGGCACAGTTCCGTTATCCTTTGCTGCTCTGCTCGGAAAACGAGGTGGTGAGAAAGGACAGCGTGGGGTATATTAAATCTGCCGTCGATAATGCGAGGAAGGTCAGCTCTCCCAGCGTACACCTCTGCGGAGGGATGGTCGCATGGGACGAAGATATCAAGAAGGGATGGAAACAGCTCAAAAAGAGTTTCGAGGAGCTCGGCGAATACGTGCAGGATGACGATGATCTCACCCTTCTCATCGAACCCGCCCATCGATTTGAATCGAACCTCATAATGACGATCGATGACGGCCTGCGGATGATCGATGAGCTGAAATCAAACAGGTTCGGTATACTGATGGATACCGGCCACTGCCATGTCAATGGAGAGGATTTTCGAGAAGTTTTACATAAATGCCGAAAAGTAGCTCTCCATATCCATGCTGATGATAACAACGGTGACTTCGACAGCCACTATATTCCCGGAAAAGGAACCATTGACTTCAGCAGGTTAAGAGAGGCGCTGAAAGAGATAGGCTACACAGGATACCTGTCTGCCGAGCTCGGCGGTATGGATATCATGGACCCGACTTCTGCCTGCGAGGAGACCCTCGAGGTTTTCAAACGTACGTTCTCCTCGTGAAAAAAAGGAGGGCCGCTCAGTTCGGCTTTAAGAGACCCTGTTTCTCCTAAACAGAAAAAAGAACGTTGCAAAGGACTGCCTTTTTAGAATAAAATGTATTTTACACTGTCGAATGAGCACACAACACGGAGGATTAAATGAAGCCGAAGAGTAAACCAAAGATCTGTATAGGGAGTTGGGCATACGCAGTCGGGCCATATAAGGACAATCCCATGTCGCTCGAGGAGGTATGCAAAGGCCTGCATGACCTGGGATTCGACGGTATAGAGCTCGGTGCATTCAAGCCGCATGCAAATCCGGATCTGTATCCGACGAAGAAGGACAGAGAGAGGCTCAAGGAGCTTTTCGAAAGGTATGAGCTCCAAACCCCTGCGATTTCCGCCGATCTCTGGGCGTACCCTTTTGCAGAGGGAGATCCCAAGATCAGGAAAGGATATGCAGAGGCATTCGATCGTCACCTCGAGCTCTGCGTGGACGTGGGAATACCGACGCTGCGCGTCGACACCCTCACCTATACACCTTTTCCCGAGAAACTCGACTACAACACGACTTGGGACATCATAGTAGAGACCTTCCAGCAGGACTCCGACAAGGCCAGAGATGTCGGTATCGACATAGTATGGGAGTTCGAGCCGGGATTCATCATCAATAAGCCGGGAGAGATCGTGAGACTGATCGGCAAGGTCGGGCGAAAAAACTTCAGCGCGCTGCTCGATACTTCACATGTCAGGATGGTGGCGGTAGTGGGATCCAAGCAGACGGCTCCGAAACAGACGCTTCTGGGAGGGGAGCTCGAGTTCATCGGGATGCTGAAAGGAAATATCGGCCATGTGCACCTCATAGACTCCGACAACACCCTGTACAACAACGAGACGAGCACTCACACGCCGTTTGGCGACGGCTTCATCGATTTCGACGCTGTGCTCCCTGCCATCGTCGAAGCAGGGTACAAATCAGAATGGTGGTCCATCGACCTTTATGGATGGACAGATGCATGGAACGTAACCCAGAAGTGCAAGAGGGGGCTGGATAATATCCTTCGGCGAATCGGGTGGATCTGATCATACGGACGAAGGGTCTCTGCCGCGAATCAAATGCCGGTGCGCACTGAAAGCGCCCGGCAAAAAAACGAGTTGTTGGATGCCGATCTGAAAGAGAACTGTAACGAAAGGGGTATATAGCGATGAAGGCAGCCGTGTGGCATGGGCCGTATAGTATAAAAATAGAGGAGCGTGACCCTCTGACACTTGAAGGCGGAGAGGTACTTGTAAAGGTAAGGGCGACTGGTATCTGTGGGACTGATATAATGATCTATGAGGGTAAGTTCCCACGCGCGCGCCCTCCACTAGTGCCTGGACACGAGGTGGCAGGCGAGATTGCTGAGACAAGGGATGTACCCGCAGACCTCAAAAAAGGTGACAGGGTCGTGGTTTTTCCGCTTATCTCGTGCGGGAAGTGCATCGCATGCAGGATGGGAGTACAGAACACGTGCCAGCACCTACAGGTGCTCGGCAACGACATTGACGGTTCGTTCTCCGAATACATGAAGACTTCATATGACAAGCTGTACAGGATACCGAACGACTATTCATTTGAAAAGGCATCGCTCGTGGAGCCCGCATGCGTGGCATTCCATGCGGTAAAGAGAGCATGCATCAGTGTAGGAGACACGGTTGTCATTCAGGGCGCCGGCCCCATAGGGATCCTGACCGGCTCCATCGCCCGAATCTCAGGAGCCTCGAAAATTATCATGTCGGAAGTGCAGAAGTACCGTATGGGGCTCGCCCGGAACCTCGGTTTCACGGTTATCGATGCATCGGCTGATGATGTCGTCGCAGAGGTAAGGCGTCTTACTGATGGAAGGGGTGCGGACGTTGTTTTCACCGCAGCGCCGGTGAAGCAGGCTGCGGTCGAGATCACGAGGATGATCAGGCCGAGGGGCAAGGTCGTCATATTCGCGCTGTTCAAGGAGCCTGTGCCTGTAGACCTCATCAATCTCACCTTCACGGAGGGCTGCATCTGCGGGTCAAGGGTATACACCCC
>DATKZJ010000183.1:0-12654 GCA_035527995.1 Spirochaetota bacterium
GTGCGGTTTTCTCGTAGTTGATTAACGGCTTTTCGGTATTTTAGATAAGTGTATGGAGAGAAAAGCGCCAAAAGCCCCGTTCCTTACAGTTTGCTGTTGGTCATGAGAAACGGGGATTAAACGCCCAATTCCTGTGTGAGAAATGGGGGATAGCTTTCTGTTCCGCCCTAAGCGTATACGGTATCCACCCTTTTCTGGCACTCTGCAGTGTGAACCCGCGAGGATATGTAAGATAAGCCTGACTGTTCTCTCTTCATGAAAATACCGGGGTGCGCCCTGCCGGGCGCACTATCATAAAAAATGGGCTTCCCCGAAAGGGGAAGCCCACCCTGCTTTCAACAGTATGTTCTATGTATTACGCTTCCATCTCGGCGAGATGTTTGTATATGTTATACCTGCGCTGTACGTCCTTTTTCGCCTGCCCGAGTAAAAATGAGGCCCTCTCCGGGTTAGCGTTCTTCAGAGCCTTGAACCTGAGCTCGTTGTACATATACTCTTCGAGATCGAGCGACGGCTCCTTGGAATCCAGGATCAGCGGGTTCTTACCCTGCTTCGCAAGATCGGGGTTGTACCGGAAAAGGACCCATGCCCCGGAATCCACCGCCCGCTTCTGCTCCGTGAGCCCGTTCGACATATCGATCCCGTGCGCGATGCAGTGCGAGTACGCGATCACAAGCGACGGCCCGTTGTATGCATCAGCTTCGTTGAAGGCCTTAACGCACTGGTTCAGGCTTGCACCGAGCGCGACCCTCGCAACATACACGGTACCGTAGGTCATGACCATCATCCCGAGGTCCTTCTTCCCGAGCGACTTTCCAGCCTCAGCGAACTTTGCGATCGCCCCCATTGGAGTCGATTTCGACATCTGTCCACCGGTGTTGGAGTAGACCTCTGTATCAAGGACGAGCGCGTTTACATCCTTGTCGGATGCGAGCACGTGGTCCAGTCCGCCATACCCGATATCGTACGCCCAGCCGTCCCCTCCGAAGAACCATACCGACCGTTTGATGAGAAAGTCGGCAAGACTGAACAGGAGCGGGTACACACCGTCTTTCTTACCTTTGAGGAGCTTTTTAAGCTGTGACACCTTCTCCCTCTGAGACTCTATCCCTTCGGGTTCAGTCTGATCCGCGTTTCGGATCTCTTCCAGAAGCTTCTTGTCGATAAGCTTCTTATCGATAAGTTTCTTATCGAGACCGCCGCCCTTCTTCAGGAGGTCGTCGATGATCTCGAGGGCGTGTTCCTGCAGCTTGTCCGACGTGAGCCTCATCCCGAACCCGAACTCGGCCGCATCCTCGAACAGGGAGTTCGACCATACGGGCCCTCTCCCGTCCTTTCTCGTCGTATACGGTGTGGTGGGCAGGTTTCCCCCGTAGATCGAAGAGCACCCGGTCGCGTTGCCTATCACCGCCCTGTCGCCGAAGAGCTGGCTGACGAGCTTGACATACGGCGTCTCGCCGCACCCCGCGCAGGCGCCGGAAAATTCGAACGTCGGCGGTAAAAGCTGCGATCCGAGAACCGTCGTCCTCGGCATGAGGGACGGATCGGTATCGGGAAGACCGATGAAGAACTCCCAGTTTTTTGTCTCCTGTTCACGGAGCGGTATCTGCTCACCCATCATGAGTGCCTTCTCGTCCGTCTTCTGCCCGTCGACCCTCTTTGCCCCGGGACAGACGTTGGCGCACACGTTGCACCCTGTGCAGTCCTCGGGAGCGACCTGTACTGTGAACTTCTTCCCCTCAAGTTTCTTTGCGCGTGCATCGACGCTCTTGAAGTTTTTGGGCGCATCTTTAAGATTTCCGGGCTCGTAGAACTTCACCCGTATCGACGCGTGCGGACACACGAGCGAGCACTGCCCGCACTGGATGCAGAGCTCGGGGTTCCACACAGGTATGAGATCCGCAATATTTCTTTTTTCGAACTTCGTCGTTCCGGTCGGGTAGGTTCCGTCATCGGGAAGCATAGAGACAGGTATCATCTCACCCCGCTTCGCGATGATCTCCCCTGTCACCTTCTGGACGAACTCTGGTGAATCTTCCGGAACAGAGGGGAGCATTCGGATCGAGCTCGTCGGCTTATCGGGATATGTCACCTTTTCTATGCTGTTGCTCGCCTCATCAACCGCCTTCATATTCATATCTATTACGTTCTGCCCCTTCTTCCCGTAGGTCTTTACGATGTAATCCTTCACGAGCTGGATTGCCTCGTCTTTGGGGAGCACTCCAGAAATGAGGAAGAAGGCCGTCTGCATTATTGTGTTGATCCTCGCACCGAGCCCGATCTTCTGAGCGATACTCACCGCGTTGATCGTATAGAATTCCACTTTCTTCTCTATTACCTGCTCCTGCACTTCACGCGGCATTTTGTCCCATACCTCCGATGCCGGGTAAGGTGAATTGAGGAGAAAGACCCCTCCTGGTACGAGTTTCGAGAGCATGTCGTACCTCTCGAGGAAGGAGAACTTGTGGCAGGCGAGAAAGCTTGCCTGCGACACAAGGTATATACTCTTTATCTGCTGTTTGCCGAAGCGGAGGTGCGATACGGTCATTGCCCCAGCCTTCTTCGAGTCGTATACGAAATATCCCTGGGCGAAGTTGTCCGTTGCCTCGCCGATTATCTTGATCGAGTTCTTGTTCGCACTCACAGTCCCGTCTGCACCGAGGCCGTAGAAGAGGGCCTTGTGTACTCCCTCAGGCTCCGATGAGAAGCTGTCGTCCCATGGAAGCGAGGTGAATGTAACGTCGTCGTGAATTCCGACGGTGAAGTGGTTCTTCGGAGCCTTCTCTTTCAGGTTGTCGAGAACTGATTTCGCCATTCCTGCGTTGAATTCGGCGGAACCGAGGCCGTATCTCCCTCCGACTATGACCGGATAGTCCTTGAAGGGCGCGTACCTTTCGCTCATCGCCTCTCCTACCGCTGTTCGGATATCTTCGTACAGCGGCTCGCCGATTGAGCCCGGTTCCTTTGTCCGGTCTAGAACTGCGATCGCCTTCACGCTCTTCGGGAGGGCACCGATGAAATCCTTTGTACTGAAGGGCCGAAACAGGCGCACCTTCACCACTCCGACCTTCTCTCCCTTTCCGGTGAGGTGGTTTACGACCTCCTCCATCGCCTCTGCGCCCGATCCCATGAGCACGACAACACGGTCGGCATCTTCCGCACCGATGTAGTCGAAAAGGTGGTAGACCCGGCCCGTGAGCTTGGCGAACCTGTCCATATACTCCTGTACGATAGCGGGTGTTTTAAGATAGTACGGGTTCACAGTTTCCCGTGCTGCGAAGAAAACATCGGGGTTCTGCGAGGTACCGCGGATTTTCGGATTTTCCGGGTTGAGTCCCCTCATCCGGTGTTCTATTACATACTCGTCATCTATCATCGCCTTCATATCTTCATAGGTAAGCTGCTCTATCTTCTGTATTTCGTGAGAGAGCCGAAAACCGTCGAAAAAGTGCACAAAAGGAACCCTCGCCTTCAGGGCAGCGGCCTGCGCGATAAGGGCGAAGTCCATTATCTCCTGGACGGATGCTGACGGAAGAAGTCCAAATCCGGTCGTCCTGGCCGCCATGACATCAGAGTGATCCCCGAATATGGAGAGCGCCTGGCATGCGATAGAGCGTGCGGTGACGTGAAACACAGTAGGAGAGAGCTCTCCTGCTATCTTGTACATGTTTGGGAGCATGAGAAGCAGCCCCTGCGATGCTGTAAACGTAGTGGTAAGGGCCCCGGTCGTCAGCGCGCCGTGCACCGCGCCCGATGCTCCTCCTTCAGACTGCATCTCCGTAACGAGAGGCACAGTGCCCCAGATATTTTTTCTCCCCTTTGCGCTCCAGGCGTCGGACAATTCTCCCATAGGGGATGAGGGCGTTATCGGATATATAGCGATAACTTCGTTCGTGGCATGCGCAACCCACGCAGCCGCAGTGTTGCCGTCCATTGGTACCATTTCTCTTTCCATTTTATCCCCTCTTTCCAAATATTCTTAATTAATAAAACTTTAACAAGGTTAATACTTTTTTAATACGCTATCAAGATAATTACATGAGAGGCAGGCAGTGAGGTCCTTGGCCTCACTTTAAGCCAAAGGCGACCGAGGCAGTCCTCTACCGATTTTCTTCAAGATACTTCACAATGGTGAGCCGGTTTGTCCTGTTATTTAGGTATTCGTAATGGATTTCGTCCATCATTTCACGCATGATATATATACCCAGGCCTCTCTCCTTTGACTCTGAGAAGTGGTCATCGATATCGATGATCTCCTGCTCGATCGGGTTGAACCTTTCACCCTCATGCTCGTAGATGATGATGAACCGCCCATCCCCTTTCCTGCACTCGATGGAAAAGCTTCTTTTTGCTCTGCTCCCGAGGGCATGTTCTATGACATTCGCGCTCCACTCATCACACGAGATCTCTATCTTCGTAATATCTGAAGAGGATGCTCCGGCTTCTCTCGCGGCCTTTGCGATAAACTCTCTGGCCTTCGAAAGGTTCGCAAGATCCGAATCGAGATTAATCTTATTGCTCCCCATATCTCACTCTCCCTCGGAAACTCCTGTCACGGCACCGAGATCGTCTACAGAGATGGTACCCTTGCACCCGGTACAGCGAAACGTTCCCGATCGCCCGGTCTTGAGCTTTCTCTTGCAGAAGGGACAGTCGAACGTCAGCGGGAACTTCTCGGCCTGACCTCCCGAAGCGTTTGTTCCCCCTCTCAAGAATAGGAGCGCCTCGTCGAAATTAGATGCAATCTTGAAGAACTTGGTAAACCCCAGCAGTTGAAACACCTCCATCACCTTCTCCTGCAGGTCGAAGAGGACCATGTTTCCCTTCCTCTGCCGGAGGTTCTTCAGAAATGAGGTAAACGCCCCTATGCCTGTTGAGCTTATGTAGTTCAATCCGCCGAGATTGAATAGAATATACTTCACCCCTGAGTTGATGAGCTCGTTGATATGGGACTGGAACTCAGGAGAGTTGTACGTGTCGAGGTAGCCGTTGAGAACAAGCTGAATCGTCTCCCCGTCTCCACCAACCTGCATTGGAGTTATCCTTAGAGAATCCTTGATCGTAATCTCTTCCATCTATCAGCCCTCAAATTCTGTTTGTTTACTCAAATATACACCGATTCCGGACAATATTACAAGTCCTATATCATCGCTATTGCGGCTGCAGCCATAATCGGTGCATATTCAGGCAAGATTGCAGGAGAACCCTCTCTCAACCTGTTTGCGTACTGAGAAATATTTGCAGAGTCATCTGTTCGATCTGATCCTGCAGCTCCTCTATCTCATCGAGATGCCTGTCCTCGTCATTCAGTATATCTTCCAGTATCTCTCGGGTTGCAAAATCGTCCACATCACCGGCCAGCTTTATCGCGCTGTTATATACTTTTATCGCATCGGTCTCCGCGGCGTTGTCGTTTGCGAGCTGTTTCGGCACTTCCGCCCCGATCTTTACTTCCTTTAGTTTGCCGACAATCGGAATGCCCTCCAGAAACAGTATTCTTGCTATGAGCTTTTCAGCATGCTTCATCTCATCGATCGCCCGCTTCTCGAAATATTCATGCAGCTTATCGTATCCCCAGTTATTACACATCTCAGAGTGAACTATATATTGATTAACAGCTGTCAACTCATCCGCGAGCAGTAAGTTTAAGGTCCCGATTAGTTTGTCATTCCCTTTCATTGAAGCCTCCTCTGTGACTGTTTTATGATAATTAGTTCTTGGTGAATGATTAGTATGTTCACAAGAAAAAACATTGATGAATAAGTTGGTTTCATGTGACTATTTCACTCGCAACTAATTATTGAGCTGGTGTATAAAGCAATGTCGGTGAATTGGTAATTATTCACCAGCGACTAATTATATTATACTACTCATTTTTATGTAATGCAAAATCCTTGAACCCAAGATCCCCACCGGGTTGCCATCATCTCATGACAGATGGAAAGCTCTATACGCCAAAATATCGTGCCGGGTCCTCCTCCTATTTCACCTTCATTACCATAAGTGTCATATCATCGTACTGTTCGGCCTTTCCGACGAACCCCAGCACATCGTCCATGATGAAATTTGCCATCTCCTTCGATTCCCTGTCCGCGAATTCGGGAACGACTCCTGAGAGCCTCTCCATACCGTACTCATTGTCCTCTTCGTTCCTCGCCTCGTGAATCCCGTCGGTAAAGAAAACGACGGCGTCGCCGGCTAAAAGCTTTATCGGCTTCTCCTCCGAGTACTCGACATCCGAGAGAACGCCGATGGGAAACGATCCTTCGGGAGGGGTCACCAGTCTGCACTTCTTTTCTTTTTTCTTATACACCATGAGCGGCCCGTACCCGGCATTTGTATAGCGGAAGGTCTTCTTCTGCATGTCGAACACCGCAAAGAGCAGGGTTGCAAAGCGATCGCTCGCTATATCAGCCGCGAGTGTGTTGTTGATGAGGGTGACCACACGTCCGGGGTCGCTCACTCCAGACCCGATGAGCGATTTGAAAACCGAACGTATCATTATCATCATGAGTGAAGCGGGGATGCCCTTCCCGGCCACGTCGCTCATGATAAGACCGTATCTGCCGTCGTCGACCTGTATGAAATCGTAGTAATCTCCGCCGACCCCGCTCGCAGCCTTATAGAAGCCGTCGATGCTTATACGGTCTGTATCGATACCGGTCGACGGAATAAGGTCCTGCTGTATGCCCCGGGCGATCTCGAGCTGCTCGTCGAGCTTCGCCCTGTTTTCCATCTGCTGCTGATATTCGAGGAGCCGCTCTGTCATCCGGTTGAACTCGAGTGCGAGCATCCCTATCTCGTCACGCGCCTTCAGATGTATCTTGTAGTCGAGATTCCCGCTCCCTATGATGTCAACCCCCTTTGCGAGTATCTTTATAGGCTTGATCGTAATGGTGGCGAGGAGTATTGCACCGATGATCCCCACGACGATGGTAACGAGTGTGATGATTATCGTGTTGTATATGCTTTTGCGGCGAAGCTCGTCGATAGTCGCAAATATGCTGTCTGTCGAATACCCGATCCTCACCGTACCGATGCGCGTACCCGCAAATACCACGGGAGACGAGAGCTCATAGAGCTCATGCAGATCTTCCTCATGGAAAGCCGGGTCTATCAGGACGGATTCCGACACTGCAGCAGCCATGGTGAACTCGTCCTCGATCCTCTTTCCGATCTGTTCCAGGTCTGAATGCGCGACTACCCTGTTCTTCGGATCAAGGATGATACTGTACCTTATGTCCCTGTTCTCCATGGTCTTCGAGACGACAGATAACAACAGGAGCTCGTCGTTGTTGAGGATCCCCTCCCTTGCGACAATTGTCAAATTCTCGAGAGAGAGCCCCGCCTTGTCGAACACCTGCCCTGCGAGAGCCCGCTTCTCCTGTTCGATTCCGACAACGCTGAGGATGGTGCTTATCCCGACCGTCAAAAGGAGCACGAGGGCCCCTATCAGAATGCTGAATTTGAATCTGAGTCCAAACTTCAGTTTACCAGACTTTGCCATCGTCTTTCCCTCGCCTAATGAAAGATACCTTCCCAGAACATCGAAAGTGATAACAAGAGTAATAAAGAGAAGCCCACCGAGCAGGATCATGAGTGAGAGGTTCAGAAAAGGGTTCGCTCTGAAGGTACTCCTGCTCAAAAGCCATAGAGGAGCCGTCTCTTCCGGCTGGGTTTCAACGATCACCGGAATCGGTCTCATTTTTATTTCAACCCGGGAAGTTTCGCTCACATTTCCCGCATGGTCAACCGATATGACGCTGAACCACCACTTTCCGCCATCAACTCCATCGAGCTTCACCCTCCCGCGTGTCGTACGAATCCTTGGGACGGAAAGGGTGGCCTTCTTTTTGGAGAGAGAGTAGTTGAAGCCCGCGATGTCCTCGCCCTCCACGTCCCACTGGAAGATGGGTGCGTTCCCCTCATAGAAGCCCCCGTCGTCGAAAGCGAGCGGCTGGACCACAGGTGGAGGGGGAGGGGTGAGGTCTGCGATAAATGGAACGGTAACCGTCTCGGAGAGGTTCCCCGCCCGGTCGGCCGCCCTCATGTGAAGATAATACGCCCCCTCCTCATCCGGGGAAAGATTGAGGCTTTTGATGTCGGTATCGAGGTTCACCAGCTCCGGGAGGTCGTGCTCGTTTCTGTTGAAGAGATAGCAGTAGCCTTCGATCCCGGATGAATCCTCAGGCTCCTTCCAGTTTACGAGCAGTCCCTCTTTTCCGATATAACCGTTTCCGACGGATTCGATGGACACCTTTTCCACTCTCCGGTCCGGCCCGATATATCCGACCCCCTCCCCGCCTTCTATGAGGATACGGAGCCCGTCATCGGACCGAAACAGAGAGTACCCTTTAACCGATCCCGAAAGGGGACCTTCTTCGATCCACGTTCCGTCCTTTCCCCTCGCGCAGTAGATTCTGTCCTTCCCGTCTCTCTCATCAATATAGATTACGAGCCTCTCCCCATCTACGATGAGGAGCATCGGCTCTCTCGCATTGAACGGTGAGCTGTTGATCTTTCTTGCGTCTCCGAGAGGGTTGCCTGAGAGGTCAAAATCTCTCCCGTATATACCCCACGCGCCGTCGCGATCGCTCTCCCACAGGAGTGTGAATTTATCGTCGTCAAAGGTCAGGTGAGGACGGACGCTCTCGCCGAGTACCTCCTCGGTGAGGTTTTTTGGAGCAGACCATGTGTCCCCGTGGTCTGAAGAGACCGCGAGGTATATATCGAAAACAGAGGCCTCCCGCTCGGAGAAGGGCCTTGACTGCCATACCACGTAAAGGTCCTCTCCGTGACTGCGTATATTCGGAAAGAAGCTCCCTGCAAATCCCCTGGCAATCTGTTTTGGAACGGTCACTGTTTCTGCTCCGCCCCTGCTCTTCACGTAGAAGAAGTCTATCCTCCTTCCCTCGCTCTCGGTATGGTAGAAAAGCAAAAGCTCATCACCCACCACAGAAAGCCGCGGATCGAAGCTAAAAGCCTCCTCGAGATCGAAGGTCCCGTCATCCTTCCACGTCCTCCCTCCGTCCCCGCTCTCCCTGGCCCGGATATCCCCCTCAAGCGTATTCCAGACGAGGTAGAGCGTATCGCCGACTGCGATGACGTCGTATAGAGGGGAAAAGCCCTCCTCTGTCCTGATACGGTCGACAGCCGTGAACGGGCCTTCGAACCGATCCCAGTTTTTTGTACTGAAAACGACGATCCTGGAGGAGTCTCTTCCGGAAGCAACGGCGAAGAGGAGAGCCTCGCCCGAGGCCATAACCGCCTTTGTATCGGAAAATCGGGTTTCTTCGCTGCTTTCGGCGATGGTGACAGGATAATCCCAGAAATATGCGGCACAGAGGGGGATTCCCGCCGCAAAAAACAGTATCACGCCGAAAATAAGTCTTTTCATATATTTTCTCTTCCAGCCTCGAATCCGAGCCGCTGTTTCGCCCGCTCTATATTGAGCTTCGCGCTTTCGTGTTCGGGATCTATGTTCAGGACCTCCTCCCACTCTGTGATCGCCTCGGCGTAGAGCCCCTCCATGAAGAGGTGTATGCCGTCGAGATAGTGCCTCTTTATCCTGATGCGGAGATCTTCACCATATCCTCCCGATGTCCCGTCCTCCTGCGACTCCACCCTCTCGAGATTACGAAGCTGTGTCTCGGCACGTGCGAGAAACACCCTGGCTTCCACGAACTCCGGATCGAGCTCTACGGCTTGCTGCCAGGTCTTTACCGACTCCTCCAGTTTTTCGCTCCTGTAGAGACCCAGCCCGTAGATGTAGAGCTCCCGTGCACGCTCCTGATCCTGTTTTGTGACGACCGGTTTCTTTTCCTCCTGCTTTCTCGTGAGCTGGGCAAGCTTTATTTTGGCCTTTTCGAATCCGGGGTCTACCTCAAGAACGAGCTTCAGTTTTACAACAGCCTCCCGGTCCGAACCCCCCTCTATCAGCTCACCGGCCTCGGAGTACATGTTCTCCAGGATATCCCGCACGAGAGAGGGATCGGTCTTGCTCAGCGCCCTCGCAAGCTTGAGCCTGGCACGTTCGTCGAACGGGAAGATAAGCAGTATCTGCTCGAAGTGCTTCACCGCATCCGTGTAATCGCCGTTGTTGTACGCTTGTGTGCCGAGACGATTGAGGTTTTCAACGAGACTGTAAAAGGGAGATGTATCCGAAACCGAGGTCTCCTCCTGCCGCTTCAGGGCGATGATATCGCGTACTATGTACTCCCTTATCTGAGAGTTTTCAGGATCGAGCTTCAGCCCCTCGTTGAGCACAGAGAGAGAGCGCTTGAAATCGTTCAGATTGTAGTACTTTATCCCTTCACGGAGCAACAGCGCCACCTGCTCTGTTCTTTTCTGCTGCTCCTCTCTCTCCCTCTCCGATACTCTCTTCTCTATCTCGTCTATGTATCTCCGCGACTCGATTGCACTGTAGTCCATGGCGATAGCATTCTCAAACTGGTCGATCGCCTCCTCATACCTTTGTTCTCTATAAAGTCTCGTTCCGCTTTCAAAATAGCTTTCGGCGAGTTCCAGAAGCCTCTGTTTCTCCCGCACCTTGAAATCTATCTTGGAGATGTACAACAGGGCCTCCCCGTCACCCGGGACCAAACCGAGGAGCTGCTTCCACCCCGTTCTTGAACTTTCGTACTCCCATTCATCGAACAGCTGCTTGGATTTATCCCGCAGTATCGCTATACTCTTTTGCCTCTCCTCCTCTCTCCTCTTCCGCACGAGCAGCAGGTCCTCTATGCGTTCGATATAGACTCTGGCATCCTCCACTCGAAAGCCCATTACAACCGCACTCTCAAACCGCTCTCTCGACTCTTCGTACTCTCCCAGGGAGTAGAGACTCATCCCCTGCTGATATGTGCTCTCCGCGAGCTGTAGAAATTTCCTCTGCGCCTCAAGCTCGGCTTCTATCTTAGTGAGGTATACTGCCGCCTCCCCGTCACCCGGGACCAAACCGATGAGTCGCTCCCACTTTTCTTTTGACTCTTCGTACGCCTCTTGTTCGAAAAGCGCGCGCGCATGCTCTCTGGTCGCTTTAATCTCCCGCTCGAACTCCTCCTGCCTTATCCTCTCCTGCAGGATTGCAATCCGCCCGATCCTCCCCGGGTCGAGGTACTCGGTCCCGCTCCCTTCAATCCGCTCTCTATACGTTACCCGCTTCTGCTCTTCAGCCCTCTGCAAACCCTCCTCCGCGAGAGAGAGGAGGTGCTCGTCATCAGCGCCTATCTCATTTTTGACTTTCATAAAGATCTGAGAGGCCTCGTCCGGCTTCGATTTTTCGAGGAGACGAAACCCTTCGTAGAGCAGCTTATCTATCTCCTTGAGCTTGGCAAGTGACATCTCTATGAGCCTGGTTACCTCTTCGTCCCAGGGATCTATGGTGCCTGCCTCTGTGAACTTTTCCAGGGCTTTTGTGTAGTCCCCGGCATCATAGAGCCTTTTCCCCTCCTCTAAGTACAGGGCAAACTGCTCCATCGTCACCTTGTCTGTCGAGCTCGCGTAAATACCGGCAGCAGCAAGGATAATGACGGCACCCAGGGTAACGGATTTAATGATCTGTAACATATGGTTCATGATATCGCAAACAATATTGATAAAAAAGTTACAACGGTTTACATGAATATAGTATCTTATGCACACTTACAAAGTCAATTTTTATAATCAGGACGGTTCGTAGATGAAATACAGGATGTTTGCGTGCGATCTCGACGGCACCCTCCTTAATGACGGTGCGCAGATAAGCAAGAATAATCTGGAGCACATAAGGCATGCAAAACAAAGCGGGGTGCCTGTAGTCATTACCACAGGAAGGAGCTACGCAAAGGCGAAGAAGTATATAGGAGAGATCGATACAGGCGATCCGGCCGTGGTATTCACCGGTGCGGTTATATACCAGGACGACAAAATCCTCAGGGCGACACCCCTTAAAAACGAACTGATACATGACGTCCTCAAGCTCCTGAAGGACATGGACTACTCTCCCATTGTGTATCCCGCAGACAATAACAAATACTACGAGAGCTTCGGCAGCTACCGTGAAGAATACAGCCGCTTTTCAAAGGGCTTCGACGGAAAGCTCATCAAGGTAGACGATCTCATGAAGCGGCCCTGGGAAAACATCATACGCATCTCGGTCATCGGCAGCGAGTACGACATGCAGCTGCTCCATCGGGTGACAAAGCAGAGGTTCGGCGGCAGCGTCACCTCAGTCGACACATACTTCCCTGCGGCCGGGGTCTCCATATTCGAGGTGCTGGACAGCTCGAGCTCAAAATCCAAGGCCCTGGACTTTCTCTGCCGCAGGCTGAACATCAGCCAGGAGGAGGTCATTGCCTGCGGAGACAACAACAATGATATCGACATGTTACGCTGGGCCGGACTCGGTATCTGCATGAAGAACGGCATGAGAGGCGTGGTGAGGATCGCTGACTATGTGACACGTCGGGACAACAATGAGGACGGCGTTGCAGAGGTAATAGAGAAGTTTATCCTGAGCGACTAGTCCCCATCTCTCACACAGGAATTGGGCGTTTAATCCCCGTTTCTCATGACCAACAGCAAACTGTAAGGAACGGGGCTTTTGGCGCTTTTCTCTCCATACACTTATCTAAAATACCGAAAAGCCGTTAATCAACTACGAGAAAACCGCAC